>NZ_CP066557.1:943333-1112301 GCF_019186785.1 Neoehrlichia mikurensis | reverse complement strand
TTCAAGAATAGGGGATTGAGTATCTTTATCATTTAGTTCTTTTACTTTATTATAAAGATTTGCAGCTTTAGCAGCATCCTTTGCTATTGAAATCATTTTTTTCTTATATAATGTGCGACATATAGAATCAAGTACTTCTTCAACTGACACTCTATCATTTATCAGTTTATTGTAATATATGTTAGTAACATCCTTTATGCTAAAATATGAGTTATTGTTATTTATTTTTTTGACAATATTATAAATCATAGCAACATCAGCAACTTGTTGTGCATGACGAAAAATAAATTTAGCAATATGTTGATATTGAAATGTAAATACTTTTGCGTATACTTCATTATGATATTGAGCAGGGTAATTGTAATTACAGGATAACGGTAATGTTATAAATATACTTACTAAATCATGAAAACGTTTTTTTTCTTCGATGGAAGATGCCATAAAATAATGTTGCTCATCATCATCTAAATTCTTAG
Organism: Neoehrlichia mikurensis; assembly: GCF_019186785.1. Classification (GTDB taxonomy): domain Bacteria; phylum Pseudomonadota; class Alphaproteobacteria; order Rickettsiales; family Anaplasmataceae; genus Neoehrlichia; species Neoehrlichia mikurensis. Next base: position 1,111,825 of record NZ_CP066557.1, on the reverse strand, counting down.
TAATAAGCTTTATTAAAGAGAATGCTTTACAAATATAAGCAGTTAAATTTGCACTATTAATAAAATTTGGTTTATTTAATTTTTTAGCAATGGAAACGGTAAAATTTTCAGCATCATCTTTACACATAAATGATCGTATAGTACTATATACCTTATCAAGCTCAGCAGAATATAACTTTTTAGAATTACTTTTTAAATATAAATTAAATAATATTGAATCAAAAATATAATCATATACTAATTGAGATAGTGGTTTCATATTATAAATACCCAGAAGTTAATATATTGTATGTACTTATTAATATAATATACATTTTTTCAATAATCAAACGTAATTAAATAATAGATATAATTAAACAAGTCATAAAATAACAACATACATAATTATATTATTTTTATTATTCAAATCATTTTATGATAAAATGTTGTACTTTATACTTTTATAATAATTAACTAACATTATATTTTGATGAATTATTTAGAATTAAAGATCAACCAAATTAATAACACACTGTATTAATGTAGTAGTACAATTTCTTTCAATTTTATAAAATAATCTTTTTAATATATATGTTAAACGATATTAAATTAAAAATATGATTATAAGATAATTGAGATAGTATTAAAATAATAACTTTATTATTAAAGTATATTTTTGAGTTTCTTTTACTATTTTTACTATTTTTGCATTGTTAACTATAAATAAATTAAAATAAAAAAGTTACTTAATATACAGCATATGATACATACTACTAATAATTAAAATCAAATATAATATGTTGTTGCATTTTCTATACTTTAAAGTTGTATTATTATAACTAATATAATAATTAACTAGAGAATGTGATTCATAATCAAGTATTAAATGATTTAAAAAATTTAAAATATAGAATCACTAAAATCAAATAAATGTATTAAATATTGTATGAAGCATTTATGTAATTTTTTAAAAGATATAAGCATATAAAAAAAATAATACACTAAAATATATATTCAGTGATATTTTTTACTTAATGGTACCAGTTGATATTGTAGGATATGTGTTAATTTCTACATTTTCTAGTATCTTTAATTCTTGTGATACATCATTTTTTATTTTCTCCATTAAGTCATTTAATATTGTTGGTTCATTGCGTTTAAAATATTCTTTTATTGTGTTTAATTCATTAAGTTGTAGTGTTATCAATAATAATATTATATGAGATAAAACACCTACCAACAACATGCTTATTCCTATATATAGAAAAATAGGATTTTTCTTATCTAAATACATCAATGATATTAATATACCAAATAAACAATATATATTTAAAATATTATGAAATATACCTATCATTTTAGAAGTATTTGCATTATTTTTTGAACAATCAGTATTCCAATTTATTAGTATATCATTTACTGTTTCAGCAAATATCAAGAATATATCGCGTTTATTTTTTATATATTTCCATTTAGGTGATTTATACATTTTTATTAATGTATCATAAGTAAGAATGATTTCATTAAATAAGAATATTATTGAATAATTGTTACTAAACTTAAGAATATCAATTATATCGTCAGTAGGTGTAAAATTATTTAATATGTTGATATGTGCATCTTTGAGACTATATAAATGCTTAACACAATATTCAATACATTCCTTTGTGTTTAGTGATTCCATATTTTGATGAATATAAAAATTTTCTAAATCATTTAATACTTGATTATGAGTCATATCTTCTATATTAACTATTATTTTATTATATGTAAGAGCGTTATAAAATAATAATAAAAGATATTTCCTATAATCTAATACTGCTGTTACAAATTCTATTGTAGCATTATTTTGATTAATATTAGTAATTAATTGCTTCATAATAAGTGTATGCTTTTCAATTTCTTTAGATAATATATCAAGAAATACAATATATTTTTGAATATTATCAGGATTTCTAATAATGCTAATATTTTTATAAGTTATTTGACATAAGTTACATATCTTATTAATAACTAATATTAGCTTCTTACTATAATCTATATTATCTGGTGCAGTTTTGTTCATAATTTTTATCATATTTAATATCTTAAAAATTTAATTATATATTAATATTATTCTTCTTCTACTAAAAATAATTTGCTACTAGAGTGCTAATTATTTGGCTATTTTTTTTCCGGTGGTATAACATTCTTAATTAAATTTATTTTATAATATGTAAATAAGTTTAATATTATATGAATAAATTTAATGGAAATATGTATTTTGTATTCAAATAATATTATTATAGTAGAAAATAAATATTATAGTTTAATATCCATATAATATTAAGAAATTATCATATATCATAAAAAACTTTTAGTATTGTTACATGATTAAATAATATAATAATATACAATGCCACTTATTAAAAAATATTGTATATTTTCTGTTAGTTTGGCACATTAAATATAATTGGGGTAAGTTTTTCTAAACACACATGCTTATATTTAAAATAAAATCAATTCAATGCTAATTTAGCATCTGCACTTTTTACTTTACCACTCTCTGTTACTTTACTTAGTAATAGTAAATCATCATTCAATTCTACACCAGTATTGACAGTCTCACCATTGCTAAAAGAGGGGTTATCCATGCTATTACTGATTTTATGAATATAATCGGTCAAATTATTAAGCGATTTATTGTGACCTTTACGTCCCATAAGATAATATATTGATAATCCTTTTACAAATAACAATAATAATATAGATAATCCAATACTTCCATAAAACACGTTTTTACCTAACAATTTATAGATATGTTTATCTAAAAATAAAGGTAAGAATATACTATTAATCATAAAAATTGATAATATAACTGTAACAATTATTTTTAATGCTTTATCTTTTTTATAAATGAACTTAACATCTGCACCAAATATTGATAACATATTATATATTACATGAAATGCACTTTGATATATTTCTTTCATTTCACTTTCATTATTACTTTCTTTTGCGATTTTATATAACTGTGAATATTTTGTATCTATCAAAGCAAGTTCATAAAATAAAAATTTAATATTATTATTTATAGGACTCATATCATTTTCTTTAATACCCTTATTATAAAAATTTGGAAGATATATATCGTGTTGTGTATTAAGTAACTTTAACTGTTTTAAATTATTAAAATATTTTGTTAATATTTGATTGTAATTTATTTCATTATAATACCCCAATTCTACATTGCACTTTTGATAAAATTCCTGATCATGATAAATGGATAATGTTGACTTTACATGCATTACAATAATACTTCTCAAAAATAACAAAAAATCACTTCTTAATCTAAAAAATTGATTCACCTTGCTAAGGCAAGGGGATTCTTGTAAAAAACTCTCACTTAAAGATAGCATTGTTATTTGGTAGCTCTTAATCTTTTCTAGAAACATGGCATTATATTCAGTGAATTTACCATAGTCATAAGAAGGAACTTTTTGTAATACTTTAAAATTTTGACATTTTATGTAACATAGATCACATATTAAGTCTATCAATTCATCAAATAACGTATCATAATATTTTGGATTTTGAGGTATCATTATAAACTCGCATTTGTATTATTTTAATAAAGATATTATTAACCTTATAAAATTCTCCTTTTGAGAATCATTTTTTACACTACTCCCGTACTGTAACTCTTGCTTTCTCTACTTCATTTACTTCGGTTACTTTACTACTTAATACTGTATCATCATTAAGACTATCATCTAAATGTGGCCTACAATTTTTTTCTTCATCTTCTGAAGAGAACTTATCACTCTCGTTAGTAGTGATGCCATCAAGATAATCAGTCATATTCTTAAACGATTTATTGTGACCTTTACGTCCTATACAATAACATATTGATAATCCTATTAAAAGTAATATTAATGACATAGATAATCCAGCAGATCCATAAAGCACATTTTTATCAAATACTCCTTTCCCAAATTCTTTCCAATAAATAGCTGTAAAAAAACCACTTACTACAAAAGATGCTAAAAAAATCAGCATAGTTCCTAGTAGTCTTTGATCCTTTTCATAATTAAAACAAACATTGATATCACATAATTTTGATGTATCATACATAATATCAAATGAGCTTTTATTTATTTCCTTAATTTCATTATAATCATTATTTTCTTTTGCGATTTTATATAACTGTGAATATTTTGTATCTATCAAAGCAAGTTCATTAAAAAAAAATTTCATATTATTTATTATAGAGCTACAATTAAAACTTTCACCAATATAACAAGAATTATAAAGATCACCATACAACCTTGGAAGATATACATCGTGTTGTGTATTAATTAAATTTAACTGTTTAAAATTATTAAAATTTTCTGTAAATATTTGTATGTAATCTTCTATATTATGCATCTGCGCTATATTACAACTGTTATAAAATTCCCGCTCATGATCAATGGATACTAATCCACTAGCACCCGTGCTATTAATGATATTTTTTAATGTAAACAACAAACTCTTTCTTAGAGTAAAAAATTCATTTATCTTGTTAAGAGAGGGAGATGAGTGAATAAAATCCTCACTTAAAGAGTCTAATTTTTCTTTCTTTTCCTTAACCTCTACTAGTAGTTTGGGTAGATATTGAAAAAGTTCAACATAATCATTATAATTAACAAATGGTACTAATTTAATAGTTTTACATTTTACGTGACATGCACTACATATTAATCCTAGTATCTCACTAAGCGAAGCAGCAATACTGCTATATTCTTCTGAAGTAACAAAACGTTTTATGCTTATAGGTTGATTTTTTGTACTAGTAGGCTGTTGATTTTCTTGTGGTACTAACATAAATTCTCACTTGTAAAATATTATTAAAAAAAAATTAATAATTTAATATTAATAATTATATTAACAATAATCAAGAATTTTATTAAAAAATAATTATTTATTTATTATTAGAATTTGATATAAATCTTAAGGCATTTATTTTTATAAATCCTTCTGTTTGCTTATGATCATAATTATTATCATCAAAACTTGCTAAATTTTGAAAATATAAGCTATTATTTTCTGATCGTCTTTTTATAATTAAAACAGAACCTTTATATAATTTCAGACATATAGTACCATTAACTTTTTCTTGAGATTTATCAATTAATGCTTGAAGCATTTTACGCTCAATTGTCCACCAGTAACCATTATATATTAATTTAGCATATTTAGGCATAATTTCATCTTTTAAATGAACTGCTTCTCTATCTAATGTAATACTTTCTATTGCACGATGTGCATGAAGTAATATTGTTCCTCCAGGTGTCTCATATATACCACGTGACTTTATTCCTGTATAACGATTTTCTACTATATCAATAATTCCAATACCATGTTTTCCACCTATTTTATTTAATTGGTCTAATAAAGTTGCTGGAGATAAAGAAACATTATTTATAGCTATTGGATCACCTTTTTCAAAAGTAATATCTATATATTCTGGTACATCTGGTGCTAGTTCTGGAATTACTGAACGAGTTAACATACTATAATCTGCTAGAGCATTTGGATCTTCTAATAATTTTCCTTCATACGAAGTGTGTAATAAATTTGCATCAATAGAATATGGAGGTTCATCTATTTTACCTAAAGGAACTTCTATATTATATTTTTTTGCATATTGTATTAAATCTGTTCTTGATAATAAACTCCATTCTCTCCATGGTGAAATAACCTTTATTGATGGGTTGCAACAATAATATCCTAATTCAAATCTTATTTGATCATTTCCTTTTCCTGTGGCGCCATGGGCAACGGCGTCTGCACCTATTAAATTAGCTATTTCAATCTGACGTTTTGCAATAAGAGGCCTTGCAATTGCTGTACCTAATAAGTAATATCCTTCATATATAGTATTTGCTCTAAACATTGGAAATACAAAATCCTGTACAAATTCTTCTTTTAAGTCTTCTATAAAAATTTCCTTAACATTTAAAGAAGATGCTTTTTTATACACATAGGATAGATCTTCATTTTGTCCTATATCTGCTGTAAAAACTACAACTTCGCATTTATAAGTTTCCTGCAACCATTTTAAAGCAACTGAAGTATCTAATCCTCCAGAATATGCTAATACTATTTTTTTCATAAATATTTTACATAAATGATGTTTGTATTATTTATAATATATTTTATATTACCACAAGCATTAAGTAATTTAAAATATATTCATAAATAGAAGATGGTAAAATTACATATCCAGTAAATGAGATTACTATTGCTGGGAATTTAATTGATATGTTTAAAAACATATCAATAGCAAACGATTTAGTATTTTTAAAATCTGTTAATTCTCCTACATTAAAGATACATCAAATGACAGTTGCTGGAAGATAATAAAATATAGGTATAGTTTTGATATCAAAAAGTATTATTAATATAGTATAATAATAATATGTATTTAAATTATTTATATAAAAATGATAATTAAAGAGACAAGAACTTATAGTGTTGATATAGCAATAATTGGTGCAGGTCCTATAGGGATATTTACTATTTTTCAAGCAGGCATGCTAAAGATGAGTTGTTGTGTAATTGATTCGTTAAAAGAGGCAGGAGGACAATGTAAAGCTTTATATGCAGAAAAGCCAATATATGATATACCAGCATAATAAGAATTAAAAGGGTAATTATATTGTTGATAGTGCACTATGTTTCAAAATATTCATAATTTTACAATAATGTTAAGTTGTATATCATTAGCATAAGGTATTTTAGAATTATTGATATAGCAAAAATCGTTATATAGGAATAAAATCACGTGGTATATGTGAAGCACAAGAGGAACAATATTACTCATACACATCGTGCAATAGAAAGTATTATATTAGATGAAGGGGTAGTTCATTTAAAATGATAAACTATGCCTAGATTTATAAATCTAGCTCTTTTTCAATGTTATTTTGCCTATAACAACAGGTATTTCTGTAAATAAATCATAAACTCCACATTCCCCCGTTAAATATGCAGCACATGGTAATATACGCTTTTGATTATATAAACAAGAATAATAATAATTTAAGTATATATACATATATTCTTATTATTGAAAGCATATAATAAGCTGAACCATTTTGTAAATAATTTTACAATTTCTTTTCCACCTTTACGAATTCCTTGAATTATATTATCAATATGCCAAATTAATATATACTATTTACTAGTGGACAATTAAGCGTAAAATGCTTCAAGCATTAATTGATAAATCTCAAGAAAAAGTTAATGGTACTATATGTCTGAAATTATATAAAGGTTCTGTTTTAATTATAAAAAGACGATCAGAAAATAATAGCTTATATTTTCAAAATTTAGCAAGTTTTGATGATAATAATTATGATCATAAGCAAAATAGAATGTACACAATAATAAACGAAGTAATAATACATTTAATAATATATAGTATTGTGTATATAAGAGTTGTCTTCAAATGAATAAAATTTTTATTGTAGAAAGAAATTTATCTGTTCATTTTAAAAAGATACTTAATATTAAGCATCTTCTTTAGAAAAAGATGCGTAATCAAGTAGTAAAGAATATATTTATGAAAAGTAATTGTGTGGTTCATATAGATGATGATCGTTAGATGTTAATTCTAAAATGTTTACATATAAACAAAATATATTTTGATAAAGTATATTTATGTAGAATAAAGAATTTTAGTCTTTTTTAAATTAATATTAGATGTTTATATATTATTAATTAAAAATGCTACATTTAAGTTTTAAATCAATGTTTCATATATAAGACCTATATATTTATATTATGGAAGGAAATTATCTTAATAAGATTATAGATGCAATCTTATATAATGTAAAAATTTATACACTAAGAAGAAGATGTTAATGTCATTTATAGAAAAAAGGATACACAAAACATCATATCTTACTACATGATATTAATTATAAAAGAACTAATAATATTCAATATTTATGGAATATATATTCACCTTAGAAAATTTAGAAGGTTAGCACATAATTTTCGCAAGCCTTTATCATCATAATGGAAGTATAATTTGTTTTGTAATCCTATTATTTATACAATAAAATACACTTAATCCTAAAAAAGTAATTATTAATCAGAAAATAATTTTTTATTTTCTTTGATCATATATTTAATTTATGATAATTACTTAAAATTATTTAATTTATTAATTTAATTTATGTATTTTTTTATATATTTTCTCTGCTTTACTACTATGTATAATTATAAAGTTTTTGCTCACTTATTATCAAATAGATACTATAAATTAGGATATATATATAATTTTAATCAACAAGATTCATTAGAATCAGAATATTTTCATTATAAAAAAGGTGGCAAAGATTTTTATATAGCAGTTGGAAATAATTTTAAAAGTAACTTCTATCATGAGTTAGAGTTACGTTATACAAGTACTTTGCCAGAATTACATTTAATATCTCATGAAGCAAGAAATAGTATCATACGTATTATGAGCAATATTAATAATAAAAAACTTTCTCTTTTTCAAATTAAAGATATGTTAGCAATTAATAAAACTTCTTTAATGTATAAAATATACAATTTATATAATATAAATAATAAAATAAATCTTTATTTAGGATATGGTATTGGGTTTATCAAGGTTATTAAATATTATGGTCTCAAAAGCCAACCTAATAATCATTACGGCATTGCTATTCAATATAATATAGGTATATTATATCTTTTAAATAAAAAGCTTAAAGCTTATATAGGATATAATTTTTCTAAGAATTATTGGAAATATCAAACAAATCCTATATATGATGAAGATGGTAATAGTGTATTATATCACTTTTTAAATTTCGAATTAAAATCATATGGAGTAGATATGGGGTTAATGTTTATGCTTTAAATTTTAATTATTGATATAACCCATTATATCAAAATTACAGTATATGGTACATTTTTAAGTAAATAATAAGTCTTATAAATACCTAGATAGATACAAAATATTCACAGTTATATAAAATTGCAAAAGAAAGTAATAATGGAAGTAAAATGAAAGAAATACATAAAAGTGCATTTCATGAAATATTTAATTCTACTATTTTATAGATTATCGTATAATTGATATTATTTAACGTATACAATATTTTTAATATCATTTTGATTAAAAAGATGGTATATTCTTATTCAGAGTATTTATTTTTTAAGTAAAAGAAACATCTTTCTGTTAATTCTATAGACACGTAATATAACAGCCTATATTATCATTAACTTTATTATTTTTTTATTCAATAAATTTTTTGCGTATCTTTTTCTATAAAGAACATTAACATCTTCTCCTTGATAATTTAATTAAACAATCTGACCCATTTAACCCTATATATTTATTGGGAGAAATTGCAGAAAATATAATTGAGAATACTGATCATTTTATAGTAGTGACTCATAATAAAATTGAAGTTAAATGTAAAGTTATTATTATTGCTGCTGGGTCTGGAAGATTTGGACCAAATCGTCCTCCCTTAGATGATATTATAAAATATGAAAATAAATCTGTATTTTATCATATAGACAAATTATCAAATTTTTATGATAAAAGTATTGTAATTGCAGGAGGAGGAGATTCAGCTGCAGATTGGGCTATAGAGTTAGCGAAAGTTGCTAAAAAATTATATATAATACATAGAAGGAAAGTATTTCGTTGTGCTCCAAAAACCATTTCATGTTTAGAACATTTATCAAAAACTAAGAAATTAGAAATAATTACTCCTTATCAACTTAGTGGTATACATGAGTGCATCATAAATCAGATGAACAGATAAATTCCTTTCTACAAAAAATTTTGATAAAACATAGAATCTTATGAGAAGAAATAAAAACTTTTTGATATATATAAATTAGGTAAATTATATTTGATTAAGCAATAAAAATATGACATTATTCACAATACATATAAATCATTAAGTGAAATTATGGCATTTATTTCTCCACTTGCGCCAAAGATTTTTCCACAACTGCCTGAAATTAATGGCATAAAAATGCTATCTACTAGTGCAAAAATCAAGCCTTCTGGTAAAAATGATGTGTTAATTATAAAATTTAAACCTGGAAGTAGCGTTGCTGGTGTGTTCACAACTTCTTATACTGCAGGTAGTAATATTAAATACTGTAGGAGCATACTATCTCATGGATACGCTAGTGTTCTTATAGTAAATTCTGGCAACGCTAATGTAGCAGTAGGAGAGGAAGGAGATAAAGCAATACAAGAAATTGTAAACACCTGTTCAAAAGAGTTTTCTTGCCCCTCAGAAGAAGTATATTTTTCTTCAACTGGAATTATAGGTCAGGTTCTGCCAACTAAAAATATTATATCTGTTATTATAGATTCAGAAAGAAAAATGAATTCTACAGGTTGGAGGGAAGCTGCAATGGCAATTACTACAACAGATACTTATCCTAAAATGGTAACTAAGCAAACAAATATTGGTGGTGTGAATGTTACAATTAATGGTATTTGTAAAGGATCTGGTATGATTGCCCCAAATATGGCTACTATGCTTGCTTATATATTTACTGATGCAAGTATTAACTCAAACATTATGCAAAAATTGCTAAATGAATATACAGAAATATCATTTAATAGCATTACTGTTGAAGGAGATATGTCAACAAGTGATACAGTATTAATGTTTGCAACTAATGTTGTTAAACATCCTAAAGTAATTTCTCATAATGATAATATAATAAGCGATTTTAAGGTAGCACTTAAAAATTTAATGATAGAAATGGCACATTTAATTGTAAAAGATGGAGAAGGTGCACAAAAATTTATAACAATAAGTATTGAAAATGTTGTATCAGAGAAAGTAGCTAAAAAATTAGCACTCTCAGTAGCAAATTCTCCTTTGGTGAAAACTGCTATAGCAGGAGAAAATCCTAATTGGGGAAGAATAATTATGGCTTTAGGTAAAGCAGAAGAAGCGTTTGATCAAAATAAAATATCTGTTAAAATAGGGGATGAATTTATATTTAAAAAAGGTACATTATATACAAATTGTAATATGGAGCGCATTAATAATCATATGCAGGGCAGTGAAATTAAAATTACAATTGATATGGATTATGGAAATAAAAAGGCAGTTGTGTGGACTTGCGATTTAACTCATAAATTTATTGATATAAATTCTTTATATTCAACATAATGCTAAAAATAGCAACATGGAATGTTAATTCTATTAGAAAAAGGCTCTGTCATTTATGTGATTATTTAATTGCAAATGATATAGATATAATTTTACTACAAGAATTAAAATGTACAAATGAATTATTTCCTTATATGGATTTAGAATCTTTAGGGTATCAATGTTATGTACATGGACAAAAAGCAAGAAATGGGGTTGCTATTATTACAAAATATAAAGCCTCTAATGTAAGGCATAATATCTTTATGATCAATAATATATTTATAGAAAGTAGTGGTTCATATAATTGTGATGAGGCTCGTTATATAGAAGCTGTTATTATTTACAATGATATGAAAATTAGGGTAGCAAGTATATATGTTCCTAATGGACAAGATGTTAATTCTGAAATGTTTACATATAAACTGAATTTTTTTGATCAGTTACGATTTCATATGTTAAGCTTGCTAAATAAAGAAGAAATTACAATAATTGGTGGAGATTATAATGTAGCACCTGAAATAATAGATGTTTATTGTACATTACTAGATGGTAAATTATGTTTTCATAAAGATGAAAGAGCTAAATTTCGTTCAATACTTAACTTAGGATTTTTTGATGCATTCCGCGTAATAAATGATAATCAAAAATTTAGCTGGTGGAACTATAAAAATAATGCATGGAATGATAATAAAGGCATGAGAATAGATCATTTACTTTTATCTCCACAAGCAGCTGACAAGTTGTTACATTGTGATATTAATGAACAAACTAGAAGTTTGGAATCTCCATCTGATCATGCTCCAGTATTATGTGTATTAGAACTTTGAGCATATTTTTTAAAACTATTATTAGTTACTACAACTGTTTTTGCGATTTTATCATGCCAAGTTTGTTTACGTTTATCAAAATTAGCCCATACTATTCCTAAACAGAAAGGTATTCCTGATAATGGGAAAGCAATAAATCTCTTAATAGCTTGTGTTATTGTCATATTTTTAAAAGTCCTTTCATCTACAACTTTTAATCCCATGATAAATTTTCCAATAGTAGTTGCAAATTTTACCCACATATATACTTGATATAGTAATAAAACACCTAATTGTATTATTTGTTCACTAATAATAATAAGTAAATATATGTTTTTTAAACTTTTTTCTTCATTACTCAATATAGCTTCTATTTTATATTTTTCAATAGCTTTAACATACATTTTGTTTTTAGGATATATAGCATATACAAACACAATATGTATGATTTGAAGCATTAATAATATTATTATTAAATCTAATATAATACTTAAACATCTTCTTAGACCTCCTACATAGCAAATACCATCAGTTTCTTTTTGTTTTTTAGGATTAAAAAAAGAAAGTAATTTTAAAATAAATTTCATTTTTACAAACCTTTGATAAAATTAATTATATATATTTTATAGATAATATAAACAATATATTTTATAAGTATATTATTTATGTTTCATAGGTTATTTTATAATGGCTAATATAATGCACATACGAAACTTCATAATTTATGCACGAATAGGAGTTTATGCATGGGAGAAAGTTATTAAGCAAAAGGTAATTATAGATATTAAATTACCTATTAATAATATAAATTTTATAGATTATAAAGCTCTTATTGATGAAATTACGAATTTTATTAATGTAAAGCACTATGATTTTTTAGAAGACATGATACAATGCTTAAAGGATTTTCTTAAAAAAAAGTTTAATGTTATTACATGTTGTATAAAAATTCATAAGCCTCTTTTAGTATCTAATTTAGGAGCTAAAGTATATGTATTATCAACCATTAAATAATAAGTTTATTATTAATTTTAATTATTAGGTATTTAGTATGATGCATCAAAAAAAAATCTCTCTTATAGGGTCAGGTAATATTGGGGGAACTATTGCTTATCTAATAAATCAAAAAAAATTAGGTAATATAGTAATGTTGGATATAAATGAAGGATTATCAAAAGGAAAATCTTTAGATATATCTGAATCTTCTGCAATAAATGAATGCTACGTTAATATACTAGGTACAAGTGATTATCAAGACATTAAAGACTCTGATGCAATTATTGTAACTGCCGGAATTACTAGAAAACCTGGTATGAGTCGTGATGATTTATTGAACACTAATGCAAAAATTATCGAAAATATAGCAAAGAATATTCAAAAATATTCTCCTAATGCTTTTGTTATAATAATCACAAATCCTCTTGATGCTATGGTATGGCATTTATATAAAAAATCGAATTTACCTTCTAATATGATTTCTGGTATGGCAGGTGTATTAGACTCTGCTAGATTTTCTTATTTTATTGCTCAACACTTAAATATTTCTGTAGAAAATATATCATCTTTAGTATTAGGAGGGCATGGAGATCTTATGTTGCCTTTAATTAGATATACTACAGTAGGGGGAATACCTATTACTGATTTAATCAAGCTTAACATGATTACGCAATCCGATATTGATAATATAATTCAAAGAACCCGTAAAGGTGGGGAAGAAATTGTAAAATTATTACAAAATGGTTCAGCTTATTATGCGCCTGCAACTTCAGCTATATATATGCTTGAATCATTTTTATATGATCAAAAGCGTATATTACCATGTGCTGCATATTTGAACGGGGAATACGGAGTTTATGATTTGTTTGCGGGAGTACCTGTTATTATAGGTAAAAATGGCATTGAGAAAATTATAGAGCTAGATTTATTGCAAAATGAAAAAGAAATTTTTAATAATTCTATAAAATTAATAAAAGATCTTATACAGCTATTAAATTAATTTGATAAAGAAATACCATTTTGTAATAGTTTTACAATATCAGGCTGCTGTGGTGCATATCTATTGTTAGCAACTCAATATAGTTATATTATCACTATATTGTACTACTATGTATACACATATAAAAAGAGGAAATTATATAGCTGTTAGTATATCTACTAATTCTGAAAAATTAAATTTGAATATGAAAAATAAACCTTTAATAAAATATAAAAATTAATTTAAATGATAACTCTTTTTTATATTTGAAAATAAATTTTCATATAGCTCTATTTTATTAATTAATTTATTTGCGTAATTATTCATATACTTAAATTGATCCTCTTGAATAAGATTTAATTCGAAAGCTTTTATAACATTTTTTTTAAAAGCCACAACATAAGCCTTATTATTATTTAGATAACTTAATGTATAACGTATAATATTTTTTGCACTTTTCATTGATTATTATAATACAATTCATTATAAGTAATTATGCAAAATATTACACTTTAAAATTTAGTTGTAAAGAGAAAATTTTATCGTTTAAATTGAATAAACCATTATATACATCATTTTAAAAACATATATTCTATTCATTGACTAAAAAAGATAAAAAAAGTATGTATATTAGTATGCTTGATTTTTATATAAGGATCATAAGTGCTAATTTTGAAAAAAGTTTTTATTTCTTCTGACCATGCAGGAATTAAATTAAGATTAATAATAAACTCTTATTTAGAAAGTTTAGGGTGCACAGTTAAAGATTATGGATGTATTGTTAATGATGTTGTAGTTGATTATCCAGATTATGTTAAAGATGTAATATATGATGTTTCTCGTGATGAACAAAGTTGTGGTATATTAATTTGCGGAACAGGTATAGGTATGAGTATTGCTGCAAATCGTTATAAAAAGATAAGGGCAGCTTTATGTCATAATATAATATTTGCAAAATTAGCAAGAGAGCACAATAATGCAAATATACTTTGTTTAGGATCTAGATATATTAGTAATAATGATGCAAAAGCAATTACTTATCAATTCTTAATAACCGAGTTTTCTTCAGGAAGACATGCTGAAAGAATAAAAAAATTAGAAAATTATGACAACAACAATTAATGAATCTGAAATAATAAAATTTACTAAAATTTCTGATCAATGGTGGAATAAAAAAGGTAGTTTTTCATTGTTACATAAGATAAATCCTCTAAGAGTATGCTATGTAGCAAATTATCTTAATAATATTTTTACTCAATTATCATCACTTTCTTTATTAGATATTGGTTGTGGTGGTGGTATTTTTTCAGAGTCAATGTCAAGATTAGGTATTGATGTTTGTGGTATAGATCCAAGTCAAAGTAATATTAATATTGCAAAAAATCATGCTTTAAAAAATAATTTACAAATAAATTATCGATGTATTGACATTTATGACTTAATAAATACCAATGAATGTTATGATATAATTGTTGTCATGGAAGTAATTGAGCATGTAAACAATTTACCTATTTTTATACAAAACGTCTGTCAATTATTAAAAAATAATGGTGTTTTATTTTTATCTACGTTAAATAAAACTATTAAATCAATGATATTTGCTATCATTGCTGCAGAATATATTCTACATTGGTTACCCCAAGGTACACACAAATGGCAAAAATTTGTTAAACCTTCACAAATAGTAAACATGTTATTACAGCAAAATGTTATAGTACAAGATATAACAGGAATTAGTTTTAATGTAATAAAAAATAAGTGGTCTTTATCAAGAGATATATCAGTAAATTATATTTTAACTGCACAAAAAATTATATAGCACAAGGTAGTTCATAATAAAAACAACAGAATAGTTATATTATTAAATAATATAAAATACATAATATATATTATGGAAAATATCTATTTTCAAATTCTAATCTAATTGATTATGTTTGTTCTAAAATACTGACTGGTTTATATAATTCATTGATATTAACTATTATTAGGAATTCCCTTAGATGTAGAATACTGAAAATTTAATGGAGTATTAAATATAACACGATATATATCATGACATGCAATAGCAGATTCTGCAAATCCTGTCAGTATTAACTTTAACTTTCCTGGATATGATGCTATATCACCTATTGCATATATTTTATCGCGATTTGTTCTACATGTAGAATAATCTACTGGTATATGAAAATTTTTAATATTAATACCCCAATTAAGTATAGGCCCAAGATTAGCAGATATACCAAAAAATGGTAGTAATATATCTGCTTGAATAACTTTTTCCTCATTTACACTAATATTCTTTATCACGATATGACTTAATATTCCATTATTTCCGTGTATACCACTAAGTTGATAAGGAGTAATTATTTCTAATTTCTTAGTTTTTGATAAATGTTCTAAACATGAAATGGTTTTTGGAGCACAACGAAATACTTTCCTTCTATGTATTATATATAATTTTTTAGCAACTTTCGCTAACTCTATAGCCCAATCTGCAGCTGAATCTCCTCCTCCTGCAATTACAATACTTTTATCATAAAAATTTGATAATTTGTCTATATGATAAAATACAGATTTATTTTCATATTTTATAATATCATCTAAGGGAGGACGATTTGGTCCAAATCTTCCAGATCCAGCAGCAATAATAATAACTTTACATTTAACTTCAATTTTATTATGAGTCACTACTATAAAATGATCAGTATTCTCAATTATATTTTCTGCAATTTCTCCCAATAAATATATAGGGTTAAATGGGTCAGATTGTTTAATTAAATTATCAATTAATTCTTGTGCTGTAATAACAGAATATGCTGGTATATCATATATTGGCTTTTCTGCATATAAAGCTTTACATTGTCCTCCTGCCTCTTTTAACGAATCAATTACACAACAACTCATCTTTAGCATGCCTGCTTGAAAAATAGTAAATATCCCTATAGGACCTGCACCAATTATTGCTATATCAACACTATAAGTTCTTGTCTCTTTAATTATCATTTTTATATAAATAATTTAAATACATATTATTATTATACTATATTAATAATACTTTTTGATATCAAAACTATACCTATATTTTATTATCTTCCAGCAACTGTCATTTGATGTATCTTTAATGTAGGAGAATTAACAGATTTTAAAAATACTAAATCGTTTGCTATTGATATGTTTTTAAACATATCAATTAAATTCCCAGCAATAGTAATCTCATTTACTGGATATGTAATTTTACCATCTTCTATCATAAATCCAAAAGCACCTTGACTATAATCTCCTGTTGTTAAATTAATACCAAATCCAAAAAGATCAGTAACATAAATACCTTGATTAATATCTGATATTAAATCATTAACAGAAATACTTCCATTTTGAATATAAAAATTACTTACTCCTGGAACAACCGCAGCGTTACTACGCTTAATGGCATTTCCTGTAGTGACTAAATTTAATTGATTTGCTGTATATATATCTAAAATCCAACTAGTAATTACTCCATTCTTTACTATTTCTTTCTTATAACCACGTATTCCTTCTCCATCAAATGGATATGAAGCAATTCCTTTTTTTATTAATGGATCATCAATAATGTTGATATCACGAGAAAAAACTTGAGTATGTAGACTATTTGATAAAAAGGATGTTTTATTTGCTATAGAATCTCCTGTAATTGCACAAGCAAAATTTTGCAATAATGTACTTGCTACTCTATTTTCAATAACAACAGGCAATATACAGGTTTTTATTTTTCTAGCATTTAATTTTCTTAATGCTCTTATTGCAGATTCTCTTCCCAAATTACATGGATCTTGAATATCATTAAAATGACATTTTATTAAATAACTATAATCTACTTCCATTTTATTGTTTTCCGCAGCAATTATAGACAAATAAGCAGAAGTATAAGATTTCTTATAAGATCTTATAAAACCACCTGAAGTAGCTAATATAATATTCGTATTAACTCTTGAACAAGATGCTCCTTCAGAGTTAACAATCTTATTATCGTAAGATAATGCAGCACCTTCCATATCTTGTAGTAAAGTACTTATTTGCTCAACACTTATATCTATATTGTCAAATAACATTAAATCTTCTGTGATAAATTCGTTGTAATTATCTGAAGGAGGAATAAGGATATTAGAATCCTCTGGAGCAGCATTAGCCATTGTAATAGCCATATCTATTAATTCACTAATTTTACTCAAATCATTTGATGATATACATGATACTTTTTTTTTATCAATAACTCTAATGCCAATTTGCACACTATTAGAATAAGAAATTTCTTCAAGCTTTAACATTCTCTGTGATATATTTAATGAATTACTATCATATATAATAACATCACCTTCAACTCCTTTATTTTTGATAATCTTTATAGTATCTTCCGCAATGTTTAAGTAGTTATTCAATATTGTATTCCTCTATTTTATCACTTGATCAAAAAATTCCTTTCGTATATTAACATCATGTTGAAATATACCTAGCATGCAATGTGTTTGTAATATTAAGTTATTATTATAATATTCTCCATAACAAGCAATACATTCATGTGTTGCTTTAATAAGTACTGCTACACCTTTAGGAAGTAAAAAGTTATTCAAAAATTCAGCTATTTGCACAGTTAATTTTTCTTGCATTTGTAATCTTTTGACAAAAATATTGAGTAATTTTATCATCTTGCCTACACCACATATAGACTCATTTGGTAGATAACCTATATTTATATTTCCTTTCATAGGAACAATATGATGCTCACAATAGGACGTAAAACTTATATTCTTTAATATGATAAGATCAGTATAATTACAAAAATTAGATAATTCATCAGCAATACTTATATCTTGAGGATTATACTGGTAACCTTCAAACATTTTCCTATAAAAATTTAATACTCTTTTAGGAGTATTCAACAACCCTTCTCTATTTGGATCATCTCCCATCCATGAGATTAAAACTTTTATAGCCATTTCTGCATCATCATCAGAAGGTTTATTTATCATAAAGCTTCAGACCCACTAATAATCTCTATTAAATCAGTTGTAATAGAAGTTTGTCGTAAGCAATTATATTGTAAAACTAACTTATCTAACATACTTTTTGTATTTGAATTTGCTGATTCCATCCCTATCATACGGGCACAATTCTCACTGGTAATATTTTCGTAAAAAGCCATATAAAATAAATTTAAAACATAATTCTTTTGTATTTGATTAATTACTGCTGTATGATCAGGATCATAACTAAATTCATCATAAAACCTATTAGATTTATCATACATCAAAGGTAATACTTTTTGTAAAACAGGTCTTTGCAATCTTACATTATAAAACTTACTATAGATTAGTTCAACATTATTATATTGTAATATGTTTATCCTTATACCATATAAAAAATTTTTAAAAGAATAAAAATCTGATATATTTTTAACTTGAGGTAAAACTTTTAATGTTTTATTAGCATAAGTTTTTTTCATAATTTCATATGCTTTTTTTCCAAAGAAAATCAATAATACATCTTGATCTTTTTCAAGTAAATCAGCAATATGGTTATTAGCAAATTTTGCAATTGCATAATTAAAACTTCCGCATAATCCTCTATCAGAAGACAATATTATAATTAAAGTTTTTGCTTTCATATTATAATTTTGAACATTGTCATCGCATTTAATAGCCATTAACTTTAATAGCAAATTATTATAATTTTTAATAATATTAAGCTTTTGTTGAGCATGATGAAATTTTGATGCAGATATTGCCTGCATTATTTTAGTAGTTTTTTGTATAGATTTTATACTTTTAATACGTAATGCAAGAGCTTTTAAATTAGCCATAAACTATATATCAATTACAAACTTTTGCTAAAGCAAACACTACTTATAGTGTTCCCACTTATACTTATATGGTTATAGCTGAATTCTAACAAAATGCAATGACTTTTATAAGTTATATGTAATATAAAAAACTTTTTATATTTATTTAGATCTTACCTATAAAAGTCACTTAACATTTTTTATAAAAATCACACATTTACCGATTATTACATGAAGCAGTAATTTCTTGTAACAAACTGATACTATTACTGTGTCGTTTTCTACTACTTACGCTATCACTACTACTTACGCTATCACTACTACTTACGCTATCACTACTACTGTATCGTCGTAGTTTTCTACTACTTATGCTATTACTACTACTTACACTATCTATACTACTTACACTACTTATACTACTACTAAACATTAGATCTTTCTCATCTAATGATTCTTGAATGTCAATAGATTTACGAACATTAAGAATTGCATCCTGTATTTCTTTAGGATACACAGTAAATTCTGTATCATATACTTTACATAATCGTAAGATATTTTGTAATAACTTCTTAGCATATTGCGGGGTAATATTTTCTAAATTAACATCATATCTTTTTATTACATTTTTAATTGCCTTGCATAATAAATACGGGTGAACTTCTATAGAATTATGCTTAAATTTTATATTAGCTTTTTCTAAAAGTTGCTTCATAATTTTTTTACTGTATAATATGTTTTTATCATTAAACTGTGAATGAATAATAGCAATTCCATCAGTAAGATTAGCAGCATTCATAAGCAACATATTTTCTTTGCTTTGTATATCCTTTATAATACCATAATTATTCTTGATCTCATTTAATAATTGCATAGCAAGATAATTTATCTTGAGTTTAGAAGAACCTTTATTTTCACTACTATTTAACTCTTTTAAAAATGATGATTTATCAATATGCTGTAATACATCATTGTATGATTCCTGTTTAGATAAATCAAGCTTAATATCTATATCACAATGACTAGATATGAATTTCATTAATTTTATACAATCATGTACATCATTCATTTTTAATTGCTGACTTGCTGTTAATATATAATGTAATGTTGTTGAATGTAATGAGTTTCTTAATAAATTAGTAATATCATTACCTTCTCTTATACTCATCATGTTAATCATATTCTTAATTAATTTACTACGATCATCAGCATTAATTTCATTTTGTTCATCTTTCAACACTGAATTAACAACAGACTGAAATAAATATGGATGCACATTTATTGTTTTTAGTTCAGAAAACATCAGATCACCAGAAATATTATGTACTTTATCTATACATTCACTTAAGCATTGCAATATACTAACATCATGTTTTTTTAATGCATCACTCATTTCTATCACTAATTTACCATTAGCATTTTGACTCACTATTATATTCTCTGTTCTGGTAAAATCCTTTATCAACTTATAATTTATCTTTAAATCTTCTAAAAATTTTTCAACATATTTAGTACATTCTAAATAACCAGCACTTTCTAAAGCATAATGAGAAGCAATACTTTTCAAATGTATATCTTTATCAATTGCTTGTGCATATTGCAAGTATAGCTTCATGTTATCAGCATCTGTATTAAGATTAACATCATATTGATGGATCTGAGCAATATTTCCTATGTAACGCTCCATAATTTCTTTATATAATGCTAAATTATACATTGTCATTGAATCATAATTAGCACTTCGTTGTATTAATAGCTTACACATTTGTAATTTTGTATTGCCATGTATTTTACTTATATCACATGTATCTAATTTCATATCCTTAATAGCTTCTTCAAAGAGTTGTGGATCTATTGCAATTTTACGCTTAGCATTACGCTTAACTACAAGTACAATATCTTTAAAAAGTTCATTTAAAATGTCATTATACTTTACAAATAGTGCTTTATTAGCTTGATCTAATGCGTCAAAAAACTTGCCATAAATATTGTATATTTCTTTACTTTGTCCATTATCTATTAGTATTGTTTTTGTCCTTGTATGCTTTTGTGATTTTAATATTACCTTTGCTGAAGATAAGTTACTAACAATATCTACTACATTATCAAAATCTCTAGACAAATTAGGTTTAGTACTTGCATCAGTTTCAGATAATACTACAGTTAGAGATTTATTACTACTTGCAACTTCAGAAGATAAAGATTGAGCATTTGCATCAGCTTCAGGTAATCCTGCATCATTAGGTTTAGTACTTGCATCAGCGTTAGGTAATATGGAAGGTGGAAATTGATCATCACCTGTAAATCTAGGTATAGGCAACATGGAAGGTGGAAATTGATCATACATTGCATCTTCAGAAGATAAAGATTGATCATCACCTACAACACTACACTGTTTTAATTGATCTATACCATCTTTTCCATGTATATGCCATTTACCATTACGTAAAGCTTCTTTTAAACTAAGATTACCAATATATACTCTACAATTATCAAAATTTAACTTTTCTCCCTTTAATCCACAGTTATTTAAATATTTTTCATCTATAGATATAGTTCCATCTTTTCTGATAATAACTTTAATTTTCTGAACATTTGCATTTTTTGGTTGCCATAATAATTTTAAATTTACTATTCCATCAGTAACAATATATTTCCTTATATTACCAATTTTATGTATATAACCTTTATTAATTCCTTCATTAAAATCAAATTTAATAATATTAAGATTATTATCTTTAAAAACTTTATCTCTCAGTGCCCTAGTAGGTATAAATTTACCATCTGTTATTGATGTATCCACTGTAGTACCACAAAAATCAGTCTTACATACTGATTTATCATGATTTTTAATTTTTATATTTTTTTGTACTACATCGATAACTCCTACTTTTATACTATGATAATCACTTCTACACAGAAAAATAAAATCTAATAAATTATTTACTTCTTTATTTTCAATATTTAAACTTTTTTTAATACTATTTTTAATAGTAATATTTTTCATATCATTTAGTATATCATCAAGTAACTGCTGATCATAATTAATCAAAGCGCCACGAGATATTAATAACCTTAATATATCAAAGTATTTCTGATCTTGATATACAGGATTTTCATTCATATTCTTCAATAATTTGTAAACTGGCCCACTATCACTATAATAATTATTATTATTAATATTTAATCCTGAATTAAGTACATTAATAACACATTGAATATTTCCAGACATAATAGCATTATGCAGAGCATCAGCTCCTTTATACTCATGAAGACTAAAATAATAGTTTCTTAAAATATAACTTTGTAATTTATCATTACAACTTGAGGCATTTACAAATATTGTACCTAAGTTACATTCTTTAGATATAGTGTCGGGCGTTAAGTATTTCTCTAAACTAGAAAAAATCCTATCACAACCAGGTACTTTAGCAAGAACTTCTATAGCATTTTCTCCATAATTATTTTTGTGTTGATACAAAATTTTATTTAATAAGTCTTCATCTAAATGTTTAATTATAATATCAAAAATATTATTTAATATTTCTAATACTTGAGGACCACTACTTCCTTCTAATACCATTTTATTAAAAAGTATTTGCAATCCATTGTTTCCATTTTGATCAGTAGCTAATAAAGATCTTGCAATAATTTCATAATCATTATTACGCATTATCTCAGTTAAAACATCTAATCCAGTTTTACGTTGAGCAAAAATAATTTCCATAAAAATAGCATCAAAGATTTTAGTAGAATTTAATATCTTCTTATTATCTAGCATTAATAAATTATCTAAATTAAATATATTCTTAACGATGTATTCTTCGATACCGATTTCATGAGAATATTTAATTGTAACTAATTCTTTTAATTTTTGTATATTTTTATCATCAGATTCTATGGAGTTTACAATATCACATAATGATAGAACACTAGATGTTGCAGTACACTTAAATTTCTCTGTTGATATAGGATGTCGCTCTAAGGAAGAATAAAATATTTCATATATTATGTTACTGTATTCCTTATAATCAGCAAAATTATTTGCTAAATACACCAACATAGTATTAACTATACTTGGATTTATTTTTTCACAATTTAAAATATCTTTAATATTAGAAAGACAATCCATTTGATTTCCTCTCATCAAATAATCAATAATAGAAATATATTCTCTATTTCTAAATATAACTTTCCTTTCTAAAATTTGATAATTGTCTTCACATTCACGTAAAAGTTTTTTGACATTTATAGAACCGTCATCGAACTCATTTAATAATTTAAAAATTATTAACTCATCTTTTGATGTATAAAGGTCATCACTACTATCATAAATATGATTAAATTTAAAAGAAAATAACAAATCATGCAATAATGCATCTCTATATGAAATATTTTTGCAATTTTTGAAAACATAATTCAATATCATATTGCATTCAATTGGATCTTTTACATAATTATCCATTAAGATATTATATATATATTTCCTACTTTTAAAACGATCTTTTTCTCCTTTAAATAATGAATTTTCAATAATACTTGCAAAAAATTTAATTCTTTCTTCCTTCGATAATTTATTTAAATCATTAGATAAATTTTCTTCATTAATAATTTGTAATACTCTAACTATATTTTCATTATCAGAAGAGTTAAATATATTATAAATTATATCGGTCATTTTTAATTTTTGTAGCTGATCTTTTTTTACATAATCCATTGCTTTTACATTAGAAACTGGATTTTTTTGTAATCCTGCAAGCAATTTTATACATTCATAATTACCTTCATTATCTCTTAACAAATGAGAAGAACATAAATTTGCCATGTACTTTAAATCTTTGTCAAATACTCCATATTTGACACAATTACTGTATAAATCATAATCTTTGGCTTTGACAATCATCTCAATAATGGTTGGAGATTTAAATTCATCACTAATCAAACACTCTGCGATAAAATTATTGAATACTCTCAAAATCTCAGGACTCTTATTAAAAGAAATCATCTTTTGATCGATTTCTGAGAATATCAAATTAAACTTTTCTTTATTATAAGTTTCTACTTCCCTTAAACTCATAACTAGTTTTAATATGTCCACCACATTATTCAATTTCTCGCGAGATAACTCCGCAACATATGGGCGTAATTTATTATTAAAACGATCTAATAATAAAATTCGCGCAGATCCCTGTTTAGTAGAACCTGTTGCAGGATCATCTTTGTACCGATTGTATAAATCATAATCTTTGGCTTTTAAAATCATATCCCTAATGGTTGGGGATTTAAATTCATGACTAATCAAACACTCTACGATAAAATTATTTAATATTCTAGAAACCTCAGGATCCTTATTAAAAGAAATCATCTTTTGATCAATTTTTGAGAATATCAAATTAAACTTTTCTTTATTATAAGTTTCTACTTCCCTTAAACTCATAACTATTTCTAATATGTCCATCGCATTATTAAATTGCTCGTAAGATAACTTCTCAACATATCGCATAAAATTATTACGTAATAAATCTACTGCAGGATTATCTTCTCTTTGCGCAAATCCCTGTTTAGTAGAACCTGTTGCATGATTATCTTCTATTTGCGCAGATCCCTGTTTAGTAGAATCTGTTGCAGGATTATCTTTGTCTTGCGCAGGTACTTCCTGTTTACTAGAATACATAAACCGACAATTACTGTTGTATAAATCATAATCTTTGGCTTCTAAAATCATATCCATAATGGTTGGGGATTTAAATTTATCACTAATCAAACACTCTACGATAAAATTATTTAATATTCTCAAAATCTCAGGACTCTTCAAAATCTTAAGACTCTTATTAAGAAAAATCATCTTTTGATGAATTTCTGAGAATATCAAATTAAACTTTTCTTTATTATAAGTTTCTGCTCTCCTTAAACGCATAAATCGTTCTGATATGTCCATCGCATTATTAAATTGCTCGGAAGATAACTCCGCAGCATATGAGCCTAAACGATTATATAATAACTCTGAATATTTTATTACAGGATGTTTCATAGATGCAGGATTATCTTCTATTTGCGCAGATCCCTGTTTAGTAGAACCTGTTGCAGGATTATCTTCTATTTGCGCGGATCCCTGTCTAGTAGAATCTGTTACAGGATTATCTTCTCTTTGTGCAGATCCTTCCTGTCTAGTAAATTCATATGCTACATTAGATGTATTAAATGAATTATCAGATTTTTTTAATATAGCAAAAGGATTATAATGTATAATATCGTACACATTAAAATCATCATTAGATGACATATCTTTCTGTGGTGTACCACCACTTTCCATAACTGCATTTAAATTTATAGGTATATTACCATCAAATTTATCATATGAATTATTTTTTTTAGATGTTGTATGTTTATTTATTGTACTATATACAGCAAATGTTTCAGGTCTACCACCCGCTTTGTTAGCATCAACAGCAGATGCTTCACCTTCTTTAGATTTAGCATCAACAGCAGATGTTTCAGGTCTACCACCCGCTTTGTTAGCATCAACAGAATTATGTTCGTCTTGTGAATTCAGAAACTCATGTTCGTTCTCGCAGTCATGTAGTAACTTTAATATAGAAGTATCAAGTTTGTTATACATTGCAAATTGGGATAAAGTATTACCTTGTTTCAAAACAACTTTAGGATTAATTTTCTTTAATTTCTTTAATAATTCTTTACGCGAAATGTTAGAATAATCATGTTTAGTAAGAAGATCATTATTATAATTAATGGCATTTTTTATAAATTTAAAATTATTTGATAATGCTAAATCATATAATAAAGTATCTTTAGAAAGATTTTTATTTTTTAATGCAGCGATACATGCACTATCCATTTTTGCTTCAGCCATCCTTATAAGCTGCAAATCACTTATTGATAATCCTTTGCGTATCAAAAACTCTAATACTCTTGATTGTTTATTTTTAATTAATGCATCAACATCTATTGTATCACTCTCAATAATATCTATTTGACAAGCATTAATAGTATCATTAATAATTTCTGCATTTAGTCTTTTTGCTACTTCAGAAAAGTCATATTCTGCCAAAAAATTAATACAATTGATACTATTATTCTCAATTAATGTTCTTAATCTTATGTTCTGACACATAAAATTAAACTTTTTCTTACTAACTATGTGTATACTTTTCAATATTCTTATGTTATCAGTTTTTATGCATTCTTGTGCAAGTTTAAGCAAGTGTTGGTCATCTAATTTGCTAATATATCGTTGAAAAAAACTATCATGAGAATTTTCCTTTGCTAATTCTATTGAAAATTTCAATAATAAATTTTGATACTTTTCACTATCTTTTCCTTCATAACGCTCAATTTGAGAAATAATAGAATGAAAGGTTTTATCATCTTCTTTAAATAATTTTATAAATAACTCTAATTTTCCTAGTAAATCTATTTTCTTGTTTTCTGAAGATTTATTATGTAATTCCTGTAAAGCAAATAATTGATTAATAAAATATCGATCTTTTGAATTTATCACCTTATCCACAAAATGATCATTTAGTAGAATTTTCATTAAATTCTTTGTATCCAATTTTTTGAAATAAGAAAATAAATAACTAGATAAAGCATATTCTTTACTATCTATTAATAGAGTTAATGGGCTATCATTATAAATATTATTCGCTAATAAAGCATCGATAAAATTATTAATATTTTTTTGTTTTGAAGATGCACTAAAAATATTTAATCTGTGTTGTGAATTTTTACTTGATAATTCATCATATATTTTCACTATCTCAATAAAAAGATTATATTTTTGAGATAAAAGAGTTGTATGAAGAATATTATTTTTCATCTCTCCATCTTTAGTAAACTTATGATCATGCATTGATAACATATATTTCATAACAGAATTGTTGTTAGCCATAATTGCACATTGAAAAGTACTTCCTAAACGAGATTGATTATTTAATAGTAAGTTATGACTATTACTAGATTTATATAATTTTTGTAAAGCTTGTAAATGTATTCCACTTCCATTAGCAGCAATATGAGTAAATATATTCCATCCATCCTCATTACATTTTAAATATTCATTTACATTGCGAAACTTTTTTTTACATATATCTTTAAATTCTTGTACAGACATATCACAAAGATTAGAGAATTCTTTATATTGATTATTAGATGCATGAAATTTTTTCATAAGCTCTTGAAATGCTTTTACAGACTGATTATTACCTTGAACTTCATCTAATGTTTCTACAGACTGATTATCTTGAACTTCATCTAATGTTTCTACAGACTGATTATCTTGAATTTCATCTAATGTTTCTACAGACTGATTATCTTGAATTTCATCTAAAGAATGAACAACATTATCAATTTTAGCATTGAGCATCTTTAATTTTTGTTTCATTGTTTTTGAATTACTCTTTGCATATTGTGATAATTTATTTATATCTTTACTTGATAAAACTTTATTAAGAGAAAAGTCTTTAGTTAACTTTTTTAGTGCTTCATTACCTTCACAAGAAGCTAAAACAAAAAGAGATTTCATTAAACAATGATATTGCTGAGAAGAAAGACAATTTTCATAAGAAACACTAGAATCTAAAGGCAGGTCTTTCAAAATATTATTAATATTATCCTTATGTAAAGATATGATATACTGAGCTAACTTTATATGTCCCGCATCTAATGCAAGATTTACTAAATTATCTGCATAAATCAAGTTAATATTATAATCTATTAAAGCTTTAAATATATTTTCATCACCTTGTGACACTATTTGACATGCAACATTGTCAATTTCATTTAATCTACTATCAAATATATCTTTAAAAACATTACTACCGTATGATATAAATTCTTTAACATCTTTTGAATTACAAGTCATCATATTTTCAAGAACTGGTATATCATCACATACATTAAGTAATTTTTTAATCATAGGGAGATAAACTTCTTCTTGTGGAGAGAGACAATCTTGTGCTTTTTTTCTAGCAATATTACACATAATATGTAATAAAAATTCAGGATATGATTTCACAAAAAGTGATAGATCTTCTTCACTAAAAGAATAATCTTGTCCAATTACTTCTTGAAAAAATGCCACATCTCCTTGTATTATTAAATCTTTTAAATAATCATCATGCCATATAGAGCTATGATCCAGAAGTTCTCTAATTTTCTTGTAATCTTTATTCAAAGATAAATAATATAATAAAGCTTCTCTTGATATATTCTCTTCAGTAAAGTTTTTTTCAAATAAATAATTATTTTTGTTTAGAGTATCATCTGTAAATAATACCCTGTATCTATCATCAACACAATCTGAACAATTCTCCTTAAAAAAATCTTGAATATTTTTATCAATAGATTTTGCAAAAGGATGATCATAGCATTTAAATTTATCAATAGCATTATATTTAATTAAAGATACAATAATTTCATTTTGAATTTCCTTACTATCACAAACATCAATAGCCTTTAAAAAAGAAAAATCATTTTTGGCTATTGCTACACTTAGAACAGAAATATCTCTCCTATCATCAGATTTTGCTAATAAAATATCCTCATGATATTTCTTATCAATAATCCCTAAGATCTCTTCTAAATTTAGAACAAGTTCATTAGCTATTATTGCATCCTGTATAAGAATGCCGATACCTGATAGAAGAAGATTAAACTCATATTGTGAATTTACACATGTATTTATCTTATTGAGATACCATTGCATAACTTTCTTATTTTTACATGCAAACACATTAGCAAACAAACTATTTTGTTCACTATTAACATAAGTTATAATTGATGGGTTATGCTTATATAATATATCAAGAGCATTAATAACTTCATCAGCATCGTTATCGGTAACTATATTACTTGTCATGGACAGTAAATTGCTTCTATTTAATACATTTTCATAATTTTTTTTATCTTCATATATAATATCCCAAGTCAGTTTTTGTGATATTTCTGGGTGATCCAATATTTTTAAGTATTTAATATCACAAAATAGTACTGAAAAAAGTATTGGAAATTCACCTTCATAATGAGCAATGTCTAAATTATCATAAAGTTGAACAAGAGTACTAAATATTTTTACATCATAGTTGTGAAAAATCACATAATTTAATAAGCTTACATTATCTATAGGAGAAAAAAGAGCTATACTTTTTTCTTCGTTGCTTGCATTCTTAAAAAAATTATCTACTCCTTCAGCATCATTCTTTCTAATTGCTTCATGTAACTCGTTCAAAAATTGATTTGTCATTTTAAATATCCATAAAAATTTATTTTCTTTATTAAGATAGTTATAATATTTAATATATTAATATTTTATTAAAAAAATATCCCACAATATTAACTAATATTAAAAAGTCAAAAAATAATTAAATAATGAACATATTATACACACTTATTAAATATAAGCAATTATTGCATTTTGAAATCTAATGCATTTTTAACGTATTGACCCAAGTTATATTACCATCATTCCTCATATAAATCATATTTACCATATTAGTTCTCGCATTAATAAATAACAATGCTGGAATAGATGTCATCTCCATTTCCATTACTGCTTCACTTACAGACATAATTTTCAAATTTGTATCTTCTTCAATAATTAAAGGAGAATCCTCTATATTTTCACTCGTAACATCTTGAATATTATCAAATAAATAGCTTTTATATTTCTGTTGATTACGGATCAATTGTCTATTTTTACGATATTTATTTATTTTTTCACTCTTATACTTAGTTAATTTACTATTTAAGTGCGTAACAGCATTATCAATAGCCTTATAAGCCGTTTCTGCATTTTTTAATAATTTTATAAATTCATTAATGTTATCATAAATGCTTATACTAGCACTAAAAAAATAAGCTTCTTTTGATAAAATAACCTTAATTATAACTTCATCTTGAAAATATTTTATAATGTGATCTTTAATAGCCTTTTCCACATACGCTTTTATACTATCAGTAATATTAAACCCTCTACACGTGATTGTAATATTCATAATTTATTACCTAACACTGATTAGTTGACAGGATTTAATAATATACCTATAATTTTTAAAATTTATTAATTACTTAAAATCTCTTAGTGTATTTTAACCCTATATTTCAATCTATAGCATAATTAATTTTCCTGATTTTATTCTTTTCACCTCTTGAAAATCTTTTATATACTTATTATAGTGTTATAATGGCTGGGATATGCTAATATTAATGATAAAGTTTAAAATGGTAAATTTATGCTAACATCATCTGTATTCTCTTCTCTTAATTCTGATAATGTTCTATCATATATTCGTCAAGTTCAGTCCTTTCCTGTTCTTTCTGCTGAAGAAGAAGAAAAATTAGCAAAAAGCTGGTATGATAACGGGATCATAGCTGATGCGCATAAATTAGTTACCAGTCATCTAAGGTTAGTTATAAAAATTGCAATGGGATTTAAAAATTATGGACTACCATTAATAGAGTTAATTATGGAAGGTAATATAGGTTTAATGCAAGCTGTAAAAAAATTTAATCCTAATCTTGGATTTAGATTATCAACTTATGCAATGTGGTGGATCAAAGCTTCTATAAAAGATTATATTTTGAAATCATGGTCGCATGTTAAAATAGGAACTACTCAAGCACAAAGAAAGTTATTTTTTAGCTTAAGAAAAATAAAGAAAAAATTATTATGCTGTAATAATATAACTTTAGATGAAGTCAAAGCTATAGCTAACGAATGCTCTACTTCAGAACAAGAAGTTGAGTACATGAATAAATTCTTCAATAATAGAGATGTATCTTTAAACGGATTAGTTTTTACTAATAATAATGATGATAATAAAGTTGAACTCCAAGACATAATACCATCTAATACACCAAATCAAGAAGTGATGTATCACACTAATGAAGAAAATTATATTAAAGAATCATTAATACAGAAAGCTTTATTATCATTAAAAGATAGACATCGTGATATTTTTATTAAAAGAAGATTAATTGATCAACCAGAAACTTTAGAATCACTAAGTATAAAATATAATGTATCAAAAGAAAGAATTAGACAAATTGAGCTACATTCATTTAATAAAGTAAAATCCTTTATTCAAGCTAACAAAGAAGAACTAATGTGTTAGTTAATAAATTTATAATAATAATATTATTATTACTTGTTTTTAATGTGCATTGCTTTGCCTCTGTATTACAAGGTATTAGTGATATAAAGCTAATTGAAAAAAATAAAAGTTGGAATGTTTATACAGCTACACAAGGCGAACAAAAACTATGTTACTTACTTTCCTCTCCTACTAATAATAACAAAAGCAATGCTCTGTTTATGGTAACTTATATTAGTAAAGTATTTAATGAAGTTAGCGTATCTTCAGGTGTGAAGTATAAGCAAAAACCTTTAAGATTAATAATAGATCATAAAAAAACATACTATTTATCAATAATTGAGAATGACATAGCTTGGACAGAAAGTATTAATACCGATGCAAAAATTATAGATGCCATGCAAAAAGGATTGTTATTAGTTGTCAAAGGAGTATCTACATCTAATAAAAAAATAGAAAACTCCTATTCTTTATTAGGTTTTAAAAAATCATATAAAAAAATGCAACAAATTTGTAATTATTGAGGGTTTAATATTATAACAATTTCATTTTTATCAACATAACCTAATACATTACGTGTTTGTTCATCTAATAAATCTAAATTTAACGACTTCTCCTGTAAAAGTTTATTTTTATGCTCTAACTGTTTTTTTAGATCCACTGCTTTTTTTAAAACAGAATAATGATAATCAACATCTTTATATAATTTAATTAAAGTAATAACACCTCTATTACCAATTAGCATATGAATATTAAAATAAAAAATTAAAACTAATATAAGTAATAAAGCAGTATAATAAGTAAGCTTATTATTTTTGCTATTTCTTATAGTAATAAAAGAAAAATTTCTAATAAAGCACCCCTGCCGTCATTTCAATATATAATTATTAATATTTTTTAATTAATATAAACTTAACACAACTATAACAATCAATACCCTTGACGTGCTTTAAACCTAGGTTTTTTTTTGTTTATCACGTATATACGTCCTTTTCTGCGTACTATCTTACAATCCTTATCACGCATTTTAGCAGATTTTAAAGAGCCTATAACTTTCATTTTTTTCCTCGTATGTTGCACTTATATGTTTATATATTTGATTTATATCGTCAAGTAAAATAACCATCATTATCAAAAAAGATGCTTATTTTTGGCGGAGAGAGAGGGATTCGAACCCTCGATACGATTTTATTCGTATAACGGTTTAGCAAACCGCCGCCTTCAGCCTCTCGGCCACCTCTCCATTTCTGTATACCAATTATAAGAACAGTAATACTTTAAAGTATGTTCTATTCTATATAAAACTTCAATATAAATCTCAACATTACATACCTTTTCATTGCTTAAACTTTTTTTAAATATTACCCATAAAAGGTTTCATAAAAATTTTTGATGCTAAGAATTATATAATATTAATGAAATCAAAATTTGAAGATATATTAGTTATTTTAATAAAAAAAATCAAATGATAATTTAATAAAATATCCTAACAATAGAATTTTTACTATAATTTATACAACAGACTAAAAAAGATATTAATTATTGGTATATACGGTAATAAAGCCCTATTTAAAATGAAGATAATATAATATAGATAAAAAATTTTTTTATACTCAGTTTCTTTATTGCTACTATGACGAATTATAAAAAATATAACTTATTTTAATTTTTTATCAAAAAACAACCAAATTAACTATATAAGTTAATATGTTAAACGATCATTAAGTAATCAAAAATAATTTAAAAAAAACAGAAAACTAAAAAATTACTTTAAATATAACATTAATATAAAATGATATTAAAAATATTGTATACATTAAATAATATCAATTATACAACAATCTATAAAATAGTAGAATAAATATTCATGATATAATTTTTTTTACTCTAATATTGATGATATTGGATCTGATAAACTAATTAGAAAGATTTGTAATACCTATATAACTCTACTAAAACAATAAAATTATGATGACAATTATCACGTTTCTTCTATTTATTAAGTAATAATATATATTAAATTATATATTAAGGTATGGAAAATAATTTCAATTTATATTATAATTATAATTTAATTAACTAATGTTTTACATATGATATTAACTTTACAGCAAATAACATTTAACTATATTATACAATCAATTTTAGCTGCTTTGTATTTAAAAAATCCTTCTCTTGCTATTACTCCTTACCAATTTAACAAAGTAGAAGAAACTTTAAGAAGCTTTTATAGCAAAAGTCATACCAATCATTTCATGAATACTATTGCCAAGAATTTACATGTTAAAAAATTCACTAATAACATGATAAATACTAATTTTATTGCTGTAATGCGTAAAGTTATAAAGCTTGATATTTATATATTTTTAACAAACATTTCAACTATTAATGATGCTAAACAAATACTTTCTCAATGTAAAAAGTATGCTACTATGTTACCCTTATACATAGCCAATAAAACAAGTGATGTTCTTGTTGATTGTTGTCTTTCTGATAAAGAAATTAAACATATTTCTAATACGTTATTAACATTTGCTCATCAACAGCTTTATAAATCATGCTTCCATATAATTTCAAAACAGGCTGCTGATGCTGCTACTATGATTACAATAGATAAATCTAATAATCTTTCTGTGAAAGAAGCTTGTACATTAATTGAACATATGTCAATTGAATCTCCATTCTATCCAACATATCCTGATAAATTTTTAAATCAATAATCAGTATTGTTAACATATTAAATTAACAAAATATAGGTTTAATTTAATAAATAAAAAGCAGTATGTAATAATGTTTACTGCTTTTTTCAGTTACATTATATTTAAGACATGATATAATTTTTTTTACTCTAATATTGATGATATTGGATCTGATAAACTAATTAGAAAGATTTGTAATACCTATATAACTCTACTAAAACAATAAAATTATGATGACAATTATCACGTTTCTTCTATTTATTAAGTAATAATATATATTAAATTATATATTAAGGTATGGAAAATAATTTTAATTTATACTATAATTACAATTTAATTAACTAATGTTTTACATATGATATTAACTTTACAGCAAACAACATTTAACTATATTAAACACTCAATTTTAGCTGCTTTGTATTTAAAAAATCCTTCTCTTGCTATTACTCCTTCCCAATTTAACAAAGTAGAAGAAACTTTAAGAAGCTTTTATAGCAAAAGTCATACCAATCATTTCATGAATACTATTGCTAAGAATTTACATGTTCAAAAATTCACTAATAACATGATAAATACTACTTTTATTGCTTACATGCGTCAAATTATAAAGCTTGATATAGAATTATTTTTAATACACACTGCAATTATTCATGATGCTAAACAAATACTTTCTCAATGTAAAAAGTATGCTACTATGTTATCATTAGGTATAGCCGGTCACATAGATTGTATTTATGATAATTGTCGTATTTCTGATAAAGACGTTAAACATGTTTATAATACGTTATTAACATTTGCTCATCAGCAGCTTTATAAATCATGCTTCCATATAATTTCAAAACAGGCTGCTGATGCTGCTACTATGATTACAATAGATGAATCTAATAATCTTTCTGTGAAAGAAGCTTGTACATTAATTGAACATATGTCAATTGAATCTCCATTCTATCCAACATATCCTAATAAATTTTTAAATCAATAATCAGTATTGTTAACATATTAAATTAACAAAATATAGGTTTAATTTAATAAATAAAAAGCAGTATATAATAATGTTTACTGCTTTTTTCAGTTACATTATATTTAAGATAAACATCTGATTATAATTAATCAATAGTTTTGAGTAACTCATTAATTGATTCAATAAGTGTAGTTAATTCTTTAGAAGTAATAATAAATGGGGGCATTATGTAGATAACATCTCCTATAGGTTTTATCCATATTTTTAGCTGAAGTAATTTTTGAGTTAAGTCTTGATTAATTATATTTATATAGCCACTATTAAGTTCGATGACACCTACAGCCCCAATAACCCTCACAGAACTAACAAAATGCAGTTTCTCAAATATTTTTAATTCTTTTGTGAGTTGCAATTCAATATTCTTAATATTTTCCATAATCTTCTGGTTTATAAAAAGATCAATAGATGCATTAGCAGCAGCACATGCTAAAGGATTTGCCATAAATGTCGGACCATGCCTAAAAGCTGTGTCTGTATTTAATGTAAAAGTATCATAAATATTTTGAGTTGTTAAAGTTGCTGCTAATGTACAAAAACCCCCTGTTAAAGCTTTACCCACTACCATAATATCAGGAGTAATATTTGCATGATTACATGCAAACATCATGCCAGTACGGCCAAAACCAGTTGCAACTTCATCTGCAATAAATAATATATCATATTCACGAGTAATATTATAAATCTGTTGTAGTATTACAGGAGAATAAATTTTCATTCCCCCTGCAGCCTGTAAAATTGGCTCTATAATAACTGCAGCAACATCATTATGCAACAATTCTAATTGCGCAGTAAAATCATACATGTCTTCTTCAGTGTGAGGTAATTTTAATATATACTGATTAGGATAGTATTTATTCAATACAGATCCGTGTAATACTTTTGGATCAGAAACTGACATACAACCCATAGTATCACCATGGTATCCATTATAAAAAGATATCAATTTATACTTGTTGCATTTACCTATGTTGCAAAAATACTGCACTGCCATTTTTATTGCTACTTCTATAGCAGTTGAACCAGAATCTGAAAAAAATACTTTTTCCAATCCAACAGGTGCAATCTTCACAAGTTGTGAAGCTAGCCTATATCCCTGCTCATGAGCAAATCCAGATAACATAATGTGAGATAATGTCTCAACCTGTTCTTGTATTTTATGAACAATATATGGATGAGAGTACCCATGACACACACTCCACCAACTTGATATACCATCTAATAATAGATGACCATTTTCTAAGAAAATATAACAACCATTAGCAGATTTTACTGGTAGTTGCATAAAATTTTTAGTATATGGCAGCCATATATTAGGCTCTCCTTCGGCAAACCATTGTAATTTACTATTCATTGATACTTTAACTCATTTTATAATAATATTAGTTAAAGTAATATATACTAACAAGTAGTTTTTTATTAACACATTTTATATTGCAAAAAATAATTAAATATATTACATATTTCTATTTTCAATAAATAATACTTATTTTAGCTAAATACTATATGCATGTTATTTTTTAATAAATAACGATTATTATCCTTGTAATTCTATACATGAATTACTTAGAGTATGTATAATTTTTATACAATTAATTACAGATAATCAGATATATAATCTATATAATTAGATTAATAAATCATTTTGTTATACTCAATAAATAATATTTATTTTAGCTAAATACTATATGCATGTTATTTTTTAATAAATAACGATTATTATCCTTGTAATTCTATACATGAATTACTTAGAGTATGTATAATTTTTATACAATTAATTACAGATAATCAGATATATAATCTATATAATTAGATTAATAAATCATTTTGTTATACTCAATAAATAATATTTATTTTAGCTAAATACTATATGCATGTTATTTTTTTAATAAATAACGATTATTATATATAATAATATACTATATTAAAAATAATAATAAAGGTAAGTGATTTATATAATTAGGAATAAAATTATGGTAAATTTTAAAAAATGATATTTTATGATAAATCTATGAGGTAATGTATGTTTACAAAAATGCAATTTATAATATTAAAATTTATAGTATTTTTTAATTAATAAATATTAAGAAATATTCCTACAATTGTCTCATCTGTAAATAAGGATGTGTATTATTTATAACATTAGAGGCCCAATATAAATATTGAGTCATGCTATCTAATTGATCGTCATATTGTGTATTTGGGAATGATAAAATTTCCTGTTCAAAATCATCTAACCATACTGAATTATATGGTAAAAAAACACGTCCAGATTCTATAATAGGAATAACCTGATATAATCTTGCCATTTTACTATTAACAGGGTTAATTTTTATAATTGATAATGCTGCATCACTTAATTCTTGTATTAACTGTATTCCACTTGCTTTTACTTCTATAAGAATTGCATTAGGATGCCAATATTGAGCTAATGTAATAACTTGTTTTTTTAATAAAGGATATTCAATTCTTGCTCTATATACTTCTAATAAAAAAAAAGATCCTTTAACTTGTGACCATGTTGTACAAACACTAAAATTACTACCTTTATTCGATGAATTTGCAGTATCCCAGCTTTGAGTAATAAAGGATTCACATTTACAATCGTATTTATATCTCTTTATCCATTTACGTTTTATTACTCCATTTGATATATTAACTGGAGATTGTTGATATTGCGCAGAAAAAGCATACGTTCCCAAATCAAACTTAAGATCCTTAATGTATTTTTGACTTTTCTTTTTATAAAGAAATTCCCCTTCTTCCCTAATATATAAAATATTTCTCTTTTTTTTATTAGCTTTTATTATATATGGCAGCACTAAAGAATAAATTACAGTTTTTTTTTCTGATAACATTGGTATAGATAAATGATGCCACTTTCCATAATTTGGCTTTGATAAAACATGATAACTTAAATCTTCGCTATGTAATCTATGCATAACAATAATAACAATACCATTCTTTCGATTATTCATTCTTGTAATAAAACTTTGATCAAACCAATAACATACTTTTTGCCTATATACTTTGCTGGCTGATTGTATTAAATTCATAGGATCATCTAATATTAAAATATTACCCCCTTCTCCTGTAATTGATCCACCTATTGACGTTGCAAACCTATATCCATGTTGCGTTGTTTGAAATTTTGATTTAGTATTTTGATCTTTTGATAAAATAACATTTGGAAATAACTGTTGATACCACTTAGATTGTAATATATATCGCGTATCTAAAGATAATTTTTCGCTTAAAATCTGTGAATAACTTGCAACTATAATCTTTGATGAAGGATTAAGTCCTAATATCCAAGCCGGCCATGCAACACTAATACAAATTGATTTCATTGATCTTGGTGGCATATTAATTAATAAATAATTAATCTTTCCTTGAAGTGTTGCATCTAACCTATCAGCAAGTACCTTAATATGCCAATTATTCATAAATTTATTATCAGGAGATATCGTATTAAAACACAACTTTAAAAATTCTAAAAATTTCATACTATAAAATATTCGCAATAACTTAATAAAGGACTTTACTATTTCTAGAAATAACAATCGATATAGAAAATATTCTCAATTATACAAGGTATTTAAAATTTTTTTAAATATCAAAAATAATAAATTCTTCTATAAAATATAATATTAGTAATGTACCTATCTCTGAAAAAATACATTAATTATATAACAATATTTTTTAGGTCTAATAAGATATTACTGTCACAATTTAATATAATAATTTACATTATAATGTAAAAAACAATGCCTTATTACATAAAAATAATCTTTGATGAGATTTCTTTATATCCTCTTCTTTTCTAGGTTTTTTATCGCTTAGCATACCTATAACATCAATATTATGCTTAAGCATAATAGGTAGCATTGAAAAAAAATCATATTCATTAATACTTTAAAAAATGATGCAGATTTTTTTGAATGAGATTAAAATAATCTTTGATGAGATTTCTTTATATCCTCTTCTTTTCTAGGTTTTTTATCGCTTAGCATACCTATAACATCAATATTATGCTTAAGCATAATAGGTAGCATTGAAAAAAAAATCATATTCATTAATACTTTAAAAAATGATGCAGACTTTTTTGAATGAGATTTTTTTCCCAATCTATTATCTCTATTATATTTTTTTGCTGAAACTATATTTGATGATACAGTTTCTCCTGATCTTTGTATTGGATCCATAGCATGAGCAATACTAACTTTTATAAATCTAAACATTAATTCTTTAATATTATGTTGTAAATTTATTGCTTTATTTTTTTTAATACTTTGTATAACTTTTTTTGTATAACCCTTATTATAAGGTAATTGCTTTACTATATGATATAAATGTACTTTTTTTAAAATTTTATTCTTACGTTCACAGTGTTTTGCTTGTAATACATAATCTTTCTTAATAGGAAATAAAAAATGATTCTTTTTATATAAAATACTATTAACACACTTAACAGCTTGATTGACCGCCTTTTGAATATCTCTTAATGCATTAATATTATAACATCTATTAATACATTTAAAAATTAACTTTGCAGCCAATTTACTAGAAAATAGCATATTTATTTGAATAATATATTAAAGAACTTAAATTCTATTATAGAAAAATTAAAAAATATAAAATTATAAACTAATATTATCTATATATAAATTACTTTACTAGTACTGATAAGAGTTACATTAAAATTATCAAATTTATTTACTTCGTAATATCTTTCATATAATTCAATAATACATTTTATTAATATTTTTTCCTTATCATAAAATATTAATTCAGATTCTACTATACTATTAGCAAAAGAATATTGTCTTAAAAGTTGATCTGCAAATGAATAATCTAGTATACCACTTATTTTTATAACAATATATTTGTCACCTGAATTTTCCAAAATATTTTTCCACCCTATAGAATATATATTTTTTATATCATCGCCTTTATTTCGTAATGTCAATCTCACACTTTTTATATTTTTTAGTAAAATAAAATTCCCTTCCAAATCTTTAAATTTAAAAAAAACTGTCATATAATTATTGAATTAAAAGTAAAAATTCTATAGAAGAGTATAAAGTATCATTATGATATATATTATGATAACGCTTAAAAATTAGTCGATATATAATAGAAAATTTACTAAAGACATACCCATCAAGCAATTTCTTTACACAATCTATGATTTCCAACGTATCATACACAGAATAACTATAAATATTACAAGTTAAATAAACTTCTAAAAATGTATTACTAAAAGTGTTAATAACTTTACAAGAATTTATATATAAACACATACAAGGAAAAGAAGCTTTTTTTGGTAATTGACTATAAATTTCAGTTACAATACTACTTATAGCTTTATCAGATTTTAATAAACTTAAAATTAATTTATATGCTTCACTTATTACAATCACAGTACTAATTTTAACTCTCGAAATGGAGAATACATATCTTTAACAAAATTCAAATTATCAACAGCTTCTGCTTCTCTATTTTTATACGATATGGCAACATGATGTAATATTCCATGTTTAATTTGCATTGGTATTATATTAGCATCATAATAACCTGCTTCATAAATAATATCCATTCTATTAATACACATTATATTGTAAAATGTAATAGAAGACTGAAAAAGATCTGCATAATAATTTTCTATAGGAACTATAAATTCATCTTTATTATAACTGATAATTTTCACCGATACTATATGCACAATAGGACTAAAAGGTAATTGTATTTTTCTAGGAATATTGTCATAACAAGATATTTGCCATTGCTGCTTCATTAATGATTTTTCCATATACCATTGCGCATATTCAGAAGACATAGCAATTAAACACATGATTAAATCATCATCCATATTATGTTTAACACGCAAAAAAGATTTTGCTTCTAATAATGTTACAGGAAAAATTTTTGGTAAAGTTTTTCTTATTATATGAAATATTGAATTTTGTAACATATAATTCCCAATTATTAATAATAAAATATATTTTATATTAAATTTAATATATCTATATCTGCAATAAAAACATGAAAAACTAAAATAGAATTAGATATGCGTCCATTATAACATTTATAATAATATACAAATATTATGAATTATCAAAAGCTCTGCGTGAAACTGCAAATAATATTTTATTAATAATTTCTTGATTTATATTATCAAATATTTTCACATTACTACTAGAAACAGTATTCTGAAACTTCAGTAACTCCATTTGTAACAACATTGCTAGTTCTTTTATGAGAACATGTTGAAAATAATTAGAAAAATGAGATATAGAATTTTCAAGAAAATTTTCAAATTCCAATTTTTTAATATTAATTAATTCATCAATACTATTTATAAAATCTTCAGATTTATTATCATAAGTGAACGTGTTATTCTTCAAATCATTAAACATAACAATAATACAATATCAATATTATTATATTAAAAGATAGATTTATTTATGGGAAGCATTTTATAATTTTATAGTATATTAACTTATCAAATATAAGTTATAATTATATTTGATTTTATAAAAAATATAACAAGAATTCTCTTTACAACCATACTATTCATAATTTAGAAATTGATAATTAATTAGAATAAATATATATTTTCTTTATTTATTAATAATTATACATAAACATCACATTGTTAAAATTAAGTAATCAATCATAAAAAAATTTACTAAAAAAAATACCCAATATTGATAAAACTGCAGATATATCTATTAACACAGCAGCTTCTGAAGGACTAGATTATACATCATCATCTAAACACATAAGAGGGATGTTACCTCCTAAGATAGTAGTATTAATAGTTACAACTTTTTCCGTTAAAAATCTATGTAAATAATATGGACCACCTGCTTTAGGTCCAGTACCAGATAACCCTTGTCCACCAAAAGGTTGTACTCCTACTACTGCTCCTATTTGACGTCTATTAACATAAATATTACCAGCATTAATTTTATCAGTAATATCATCAATATTACTTTGTATCCTACTTTGAACAGCAAAAGTTAATCCATATTTAGTATCATTAATATCATTTAAGATTTTAGGCAAATCTGATTTTTTATATCTAATAACATGTAATACAGGTCCAAATACCTCTTTTTCTAGCTGTGAAAGTGACTCTATTTCATAAATGTGCGGTGGAAAAAAATACCCTTTATTATTACCAATTTCACATTTGTAAAGTAATTTAACAGTTGATGACATTTTTTGTGTATGATCAATTAATGCTTCATATAACGATTTATCAATAACTGGACCTAAATCTGTCTCCAAAAGCATAGGATCGCCTATTCGTAATTCTTTCATTGCTCCACATATCATTTTAATTTGTTTATCAGCAATTTCTTCTTGAATAAACAAAATTCTTAACGCAGAGCACCTTTGTCCAGTACTTTTAAATGCAGATACAATTACATCATTAGTCACTTGCTCAATTAATGCTGAACTATCAACTATCATTGTATTTAATCCACCAGTTTCTGCAATAAAGGGTATTATTCCACTACTTCTTTTAGCAATATTTTTATTAATAATATTAGCTGTTTCAATAGACCCAGTAAATGCAACTCCTGATATTTTACTATTACTTAACAAAACTTCTCCCAAAATTTTACCCTTTCCAGGAATAAAATGTAATACATTTTTTGGTATTCCAGAATTATATAATAATTTTACTACTTCATAAGCTATTATAGAAGTTTGTTCAGCAGGTTTAGCTAATACAGTATTACCAGCAACAAGAGCAGCTGCAATAGGACCTAAAAATATTGACAATGGAAAATTAAATGGAGATATACATAAAAACACACCTCTCCCATCAAAATAAATATAATTTTCTTCCCCTACAGGACTAGGTAATTTTTGCCATTCTCTTAGTTCTTTTCTAGCTTGCATTGCATAATAACGCAAAAAATCTATGGCTTCTCTAACTTCTAAAATCGCATCATATAAAACTTTACCACCTTCTTTAATTAACAAATTAATAAATTTTAATTTATCATTTTCTAATTCATCAGCTGCTTTATCTAACATTGCAGCACGTTCTATAACAGGAATACTTTTCCACATCGCAACAGATTGATGAGCTATATCAAGAGCTTGTATCGCTTGCTCAGAAGTTGTAAAAGATACTTCTCCTATAATATCCAAATTTGAAGGTGAAAATACTTGCTGAAAATCATTAGAAATTTCTTGACCATTAATAATAGGACATGATTTCCACAATGTATCTTTATAATTTTCTATTTTTGATTTTATAGATGAAACTACCACTGAATCAGTAATATCAGTACCAGCAGAATTAATTCTATCAGAGCCAAACAAATCCCTTGGCAAAGGAATACTAGGATGAGGTAAATATTCTAAAAATTTTGCTTTTTCTAGTGGATCCTCCAGTAACTTATCAATTGAAATATTACTATCATTAACTCTATTAATAAATGAATTATTAGCTCCCTGCTCTAATAACATTCTCACAAAATATGATAATAAATCTTGATAATCTCCTATTGGAGCAAAAATTCTGCATTTTATGTTATCAGCTAATTCTTGAGTAATATAATCATGTAGATTTTGAGCAACACCATATAATCGTTGAAATTCAAATCCTGGATGATCTTTATTTGCTATTTCCAAAATAGTAGCCAATGTATAAGCATTATGAGTTGCAAAGCATGGGTAAAAATTATTTGGCTTATTTAAAATTCTTTGAGCACATGCTAAATAAGAAACATCTGTATATACTTTCCTTGTAAATACAGGATAATCAATCAATCCAAGTTCTTGAGTATTTTTTATTTCATAATCCCAATAAGCTCCCTTAACAAGTTGTAGTAATATTTTACGATTTGATCTTATAGCTATGTCCTCTAAAAAATCTATAACAGCTAAAGCTCTTTTTTGATACGCTTGAACTGTAAATCCTAATCCATCCCATCCCTCTAGTGATTTATTAAGACATAATTTTTCAAAAACAATTAATGATATTTCCAATCTACTTGCTTCTTCCGCAGCTATATATACACTAATATTATAATGCTTTGCTAATTTACATATTTCTAATAATCTAAACATTAAATCATCTATAATAAGGCTTATTTGAGAAAACTCATACCTTGGATGTAATGTAGAAAGTTTTACTGATATTCCATGCGAATCTAATAAATTTTGAGAGTTTTTACAAGAACCTATTGCCTTAATAACA
This sequence comes from Neoehrlichia mikurensis, assembly GCF_019186785.1. Taxonomy (GTDB): domain Bacteria; phylum Pseudomonadota; class Alphaproteobacteria; order Rickettsiales; family Anaplasmataceae; genus Neoehrlichia; species Neoehrlichia mikurensis. The sequence continues at coordinate 1,067,017 of NZ_CP066557.1, read as the reverse complement.
TGCATATAAGATTGAAAATATTTTTCAGCACTTTCCATAGTTATAACAGACTCACCAAGCACATTAAATGAATAAAGCTCATTAATACCTTTATTATCTAAAGCTTCTTCTATGTTTGTACCCATAATAAAATTTTTACCCAAAGTATACATTGCTTGAATAACTGCCTTTCTAATTATAGGTTCTCCCATATTTTTAATTAAGTTACTAATAGTATTATACCATTTAGAGTTATCTCCCTTATCTTTTAAAACACGTCCACTTATCAACAATCCCCATGTTGATGCATTAATAAATACAGAAGAAGATCTCCCTATATGTTTGCTCCAAGCACTATTGACTAATGTATCTTTTATCAAATCATTAATAGTACAATTGTCAGGAATTCTTAATAAAGATTCTGCTAAACACATCAAAGCAATACCTTCATCATTAGATAATCCATATTCTTGTATAAATGCATCTACTACACTTGAATTTTTATTTAATTTTATTTTCTCAATAATTTGTTTAGCAGTATTATAAATACGTATTTTAGAATCCTGTAAAATTTCTGTTTTCTCTGTAAGAAACCTAGCATAACTTTTTTCATCAATGCGATATAACCCCTGCAAACGCTTACGTAGTTCATCAGGCTCTTGTAAAGAACTTATCATATAAATTTATCCTCGAATATTTCATTATAACATAGCTATTAACACTAAAAAATATGAATTCACTATATCAATAATTTAAATATTATATTTATACTCATTAACATACCACACAATATTCTTATATCAAGATTTCTACATTTACACTGTAATTAAAAAAATTATTGTAATTAAATATAAATTAATATAGCATAGCAGAGTATTAAATTAATTCAATTTAGTCTAATTTAATGTTTAATTTATTAGGAAAAAAATTTTTAATTACTGGAGCTTCCGGTGGAATTGGAAAAGCTATTGCAACATTATTTTCTGATTCAGGTGCAGAAATTTGCCTATCGGGAACAAAAGTAGGTATTTTACAAGACTTAGCTAAAGAATGCAAAAATAAAACACACATCATAGCATGTGATTTATCAGTTAATGAAGAAATTGAAAACTTAGTTGATAATGCTTTATGTGTAATGGATGGATTAGATGGTGTTGTATGCAATGCGGGTATTGCATTAGATAAATTAACTATACGTATGTCTAATGAGGATTGGAATAAAGTAATTAATTTTAATCTAACCACAACATTTAAGTTAAATCGCAATGCATGCAAGGCAATGCTAAAAAAAAATAGTGGTAGAATTATTAATATTTCATCAGTTGTTGGAATAACTGGTAATGTTGGTCAAGTAAATTATGCTGCTTCTAAAGCAGGAATTATCGGAATGAGTAAGTCTATAGCATTAGAACTTGCAGGTCGTAATATTACTGTCAATTGTATTGCACCAGGTTTTATTGATACACCTATGACAAAAGTATTATCAGAAAAGCAAAAAAACTATATTCTTGAAAAAATTCCAATGAAAAGGATGGGTACTCCTAAAGAAGTAGCTTCAGTAGCATTATTTCTGGCAAGTGATGCAAGTCAATATATTACAGGTCAAACAATTCATGTTAATGGAGGCATGACTTAATGATATAAATAACTAATAAATTTGCTTTATTAATGTATAAAATCATGCTTTATATGCTTCAAAGATTGAATATAGCTTTACATTCACGATTCTCTAGTATTAAGTATTATGATCTCTTGTTTGCTTTTTCCTTAATTTCTTATCTCATATATGCTATATCTTTTCTTTTAACAATACTAGTACAATGTTCTACAATAAGCTTATTTCCTAATATAAAATCTTTGCTATTATTAAATGTTTGTACTGTATTGTGTGCACGTGCTGTAATTGCACTACATTCATATATTCAGCTGTTTTTATATAATAAACTTGCTGATAATGAATCAAAAAAAAATAGTAAATCAATTAAATCGAAAAAAGTAGCATATACTATGGATGTAATAGTTACTACTACAGCAATAGCAATACAAATATTAGCTATCGTTCAAATAATAAATAATAATTTTAAAATAGTAAATGATAATGCTGTAGCAATACATTTAAAAGGGACTGTAGATTTAATATGCTTATTAACAAAAGTAACAATTATTTTACCTTTATTAATTTATGATTCTTATTCTCAAGTACAAAATAACCGCTTAAATAATACACAAAACAACCAATTTAAAATGCTATTGCAATTACGTATAGCAATGTTTATTGTAAGTATAATGGGAATTGTTGGTAAAGTAATCAACGTATTGGAACAAACTGAACATTTTTACTTATTTAAATTACCAAGTCCTACAAATAATAGCTCTAATATTTTTCCTTTCGGTCCAATTATTAGAATAATCTGCATAATTGCCAGTATAGCTATAGTTTCAATGACTTATGTTACAGAAAAGAATATAGCAACACAAAAAAAACAACAACAGCTTATAATCCAACAAGCTATTCGACAACCACAACCTAATATTTCTATTTTGTATTAAACTTCATTATTAATTTAAAAAAGTGGCTAGAGAGGGATTCGAACCCACGACCAAAAGATTATGATTCTTCGACTCTGACCAACTGAGCTATCTAGCCATGACAGTATAATTTAATAACATATGATAATAATCATTGCAAATACAAATGTAATTTTCTATAAAATTTTATAAAAAATTTAACTTTGTAGATTATGCTAAGATAATAACTATTAAAAACACATAATTTTGATTATTTTCATAGAAATATATTCTCTTAACATAAATAATATTACTAGCAATGTATATTATATTGTTTTTTAACATAGATTCAATTTATAATAAAATAATTAAAAAGGATATTACTTTTCCTAAGTATTATAAAAAATTAAGAAACACTATTTTAATAAAATTTATTAAAAAATCTAATAACTATTAATTCACATATACATAATATGTATCATTTTTAAAAAGTAATCTAACATTACGTAGTCCTTGACTTCTCAATTTTGAAATTATATACTTAGCATAATTTACGTCTTTAATTTTAGAAAGATATCCAGCATTAGTATTAGATTTATTTTTTCTATAATTTTCTATAATTTTTTCATAATATTTTCTATAAGATGGAACATTGTGAACTAATTCTTGTGACATTTTTTTTAAATAAGTAATTTTAACTTTAGCTATACCTTTATCACGAAAACCCAATACTATAGCAGCTTTTTCCGAAAGGTCAATAATTCTATTACTGACAAATGGTCCTCGATCGTTAACTTTTACAATAACCTTTTTCCCATTTTCTAAATTAGTAACCTCTACAAAACTAGGTAATGGCAAAGTTTTATGTGCTGCAGTTAATAAAAATCTATTAAACTTATCACCATTTGCAGTAGTTTTATTATGAGATTCAGCGCCATACCAAGAAGCAATACCTACTTCTTCGTAATAATCATAATATTGTGGCTTATAAGAAATCCCATCAATCATATAACTATTACCTATCTTATAATGCCCAATTTGAGACTTACCAGCAAAATAAAACTTATGATAGGGATTAAGGTAACATCCACTTAATAAAAGTACTACATAAATAAAAAAAAATTTAAATATCATATTTTAAAAATAAATATTGAATTCCCAAATAACATACAAAATTATAAATATATATTTACATATCTTCTAATCTCCATTGAGATTTTGGTGTAAAACTCAAGTCACTTACATTTCCATTAAATAAATTTTCAACACCAGCCCATCCTACCATAACCGCATTATCTGTACATAAATTTTTAGGAGGAAATAACACTTCAAATTTATAATCTTTTGCACATACCAAAATATTATTACGTAAAAAATTATTTGCAGCTACACCCCCAGTAACTACCATTTGTTTTATATTTGAATCAATAACACGAGTCATTTTAATGGCATTACAAATACGATTAACTAAAATATCACTAACACACTTTTGAAAAGATGCTGATATATCACATACCATTTGATTATCAATGATCTTTTCCTTATTTATAATATTCTTGACAGCTGTCTTAATACCAGAAAATGAAAAATCACATCCTGCACGATGTAATAATGCTCTAGGTAAAAAAAACCTATCATTACCATTAATAGATTTTTCTTCAATCAATAATCCTCCTGGATATCCTAAATTTAACATCTTAGCTATCTTATCAAATGCCTCCCCCAATGAATCATCAATAGAAGAGCCTAATTTCTTATATTTTCCCACATTATAAGCTATTAAAAATTGACAATGACCTCCTGAAATTATTAATAATAAAAAAGGAAAACTAATTTTATGAAACATCCTAATAACTAAAGCATGTGCTTCTAAGTGATTAATAGCAATAATAGGCTTTTGCATTACACTTGCAATTGCTTTTGCCATCATAACTCCCACTATCAATCCACCAATCAACCCAGGACCTGAAGTGACAGCAATAGCATCAATATCTTCAAAATTTACTACATTAGATACAGCTTGATAAATTAAATTACTTAAAAATTTTAGATGAGCACGTGATGCAATTTCAGGAACTACACCTCCATAATCCTGATGTTCTTTTTGAGATATTATTTTATGTGATAACACTTTTCCATGACTACTTACAACTGCAACAGCACTTTCATCACAACTTGATTCTATCCCTAGTACTATCGCTTCTGATTTATGTAAAAAATGCATCGTCAAGCTACTTAATAATACCTATTTCCTTATAATATTGTCTTGCACCTTCATGCATAGGTGCAGTACTTTCTTGCGATAAATCACTAGCTGTTAAATTTTTTAATGCTCCACTTATTCTGTGAAAATCAGATAAATGTAAAGCTATATACTTTACAATTGAATATGCTATATCATTACTCAAATTTGTTGTTGCCAATAAAGAAGCTTTAACTGCTAGTGTTTTAACATCTTGTTGATTATTTTTATATATTTCACCAGATATAATACTTTTTTGATAATAAGGATACTTAGCACGAAGCGCAGATATTATCTCATCATTTAAATGAATAAAAACAGCATCACAAGTGACAACTGCTTCTTGCATCGCAGCATTAGGATGTCCAACTAAATCTGCAACTACATCAACCTTTCCATCACATAATGCTTGTATTTGTTCTGATGCTTTTAATTCTGAAATTACAGCAAAATCTTTATTTGACCACCCTTTTTCTTTAAACAACTTTAACATCATAACCTTAACTCCACTACCAGGGGCACCAATATTCACCCTTTTCCCTTTTATATCATCAAATGAACGTATACCTAAATCTCTACGAGTTATCAAAGTAAAATATTCTTTATGTAAAGACGCCAATAACCTTAAATTATACATAGGAAGCATTTTATTATAAATATTTAACCCATTGTATGCATAATATTCTAAATCTGATTGTGCAATACCAATATCCATATTACCCATACGCATAGAGTTTAAGTTATAAATACTACCAGTAGTTGAAGAAATTGAACAAATTATCTTTGTTAAAGATTTTTTATTATTATATGATGCAAACTTACAAATATTACTACCAACAGGATAGTATACACCTGTCATGGATCCAGTTCCAATTGAAACAAATTCTTTTTTTAAATCTGCAGCATTAGCATTAAAAAATAAAAAAATAGTAAATATTATAATAAATTTTTTCATAAAGATATCCTTAACAATCAATATTACATATTATTTTATAAAAACTATCTACATTCAAGCTTGCATTACCAACTATAACACCATCTAATCTCTGAATTTTTTGTATATCGTGTATATTATGATAATTAACAGACCCACCATATATTAACTTACAAGAGTTAATATATGATTTAATAATATCAAAAGATTTATTTATTAACTCAATAGATGGCAAAGTACTATTACCTATAGCCCATATTGGCTCATAAGCTATTATAAACTCACCATTATTAGGCAAGCATTTTTCACATTGACTTAACAGTACATCACGAGTTATACCATTATTTCTGTCAGCTAAAGTTTCTCCTATACAAACAATAGGAATTAACCCTGCATCTATTACACTTTGAGCTTTAAGTTTAACTTCATTATCAGATTCATAAAAAAGCTGACGTCTTTCAGAATGTCCTACAATAACATATTTGCAATTACATTTTTTTAACATACTTGCACTAATCTCACCTGTATACTGCCCACTTTCTTTATAATAACAATTTTGTGCTCCAAGCTTCACCATAGAACTAAATTCAATAAAGCCAGACATAGAAATAAATGGAGGACATAAAACTATTGTTAAATCTTTCTTATTCAAATAATCAGCTATTAAAAAGGAATTTAAGCTTTTACAAAATTCCATAAATGCCAACGGAAATCCATTCATCTTCCAATTAGCAATAACAATAAATGACATTATTAATAACACTCAAAATTGCACGTGCCGACTGTCAGAATCGAACTGACAACCTACTGATTACAAGTCAATTGCTCTACCAAATTGAGCTAAGTCGGCTCACTGAATAAAATAAACATATAACCCTAGATGTTAACTAACATGTAATATATCATAATATAAAAGTCAACTTTTAATTATTTAATTAAGTAAATACTTTTATTGATTATTATTGCAAATTGCTTTTATTATACTAAGCATAAAATATAATATTTAGCAATATTTTATGCAAAACAAACAATTTTACAAAATAAAAGCAAATAAGTCACTTGGCCAAAATTTTATTATTTCAGATGAAATTACTGATAAAATCGTATCATATTCACAAAATATTACAAGTGATTCCATTATTGAAATTGGTCCAGGATTGGGAATTTTAACAAAATCTATATTAAAGAATAATCCAAAAAAACTTATTTCTATAGAAAAAGATCATCGTTTTACCGATATATATACTAAATTAGCAAAGGATTATCATGGTAAATATGAGTTTAAAATTGCTGATGCTCTTAACATAAACTATAAAACACTAGCCAATCCACCAATTAAAATTATAGCAAATTTACCATATAATATATCTACTACTTTACTACTAAAATTATTAAATGATATAAACCATTTCGATAGCTTAACATTAATGTTTCAAAAAGAAGTTGCAGATCGTATATTAGCACAACCTAATAGTAAATCTTATGGCACTTTATCAATATTAGTACAGCTATTATGTAAAGTTGAGAAAATGGAAGATCTAATGCCTGACGCATTTTATCCATCACCAAAAGTACATTCTTCAATTCTTCATATAATACCATTCAAAACCCCTAAATTTAAAGTTGATTATCATAAAGTTACTAAAGTAGTAAATGCTACATTTAACTATAGACGCAAGATGATCCATACAAGCTTAAAACATATTACTAATAACGTGGAAACAATTCTAAAATTAGCTAATATCAATGGAGATTTACGTCCAGACAACATGTCCATAGAGCAATTTTGTAAAATTGCATATTTCATATAAATGAAATCAATACTACTTTCATATATACTTTGTTTTTATCAACCATATTTATTACTCCAATATATTTGAAGAATTTTAAAACTATAATTACAATTTATGACATTTCCTCTAATGGAGAAATAGAAAATATTGCTAATCCTGAAGCTATAACATAAGATACGGCTTTAGCTAAATACATTCTTACAGAAGTAATATTAATATCATCATCAATAATAAATCTCATATTAGCGTTATTATTACCATAACCCCAAAGTACATGAAATGCTTCTGCAACTTCTATTAAATAAAAAGCAATACGGTGCGGCTCAAAAGTTTTTGCAGATAACTCCACAATTTCTGGCCATTTTGCAAGTAGTTTAATTAACAACAATTCTTCATCAGACGAAAGAATAGTAAAATCAACATCATTTAGTGTTAATAAATCAGAACAATGACGCATCAATGAACACACTCTTGCATAAGCATATTGTACATAAAATATAGGATTTTCCCTTGATTTTTCTATTACCTTTGCAAAATCAAAATCTAATACCATATCATTTCTTCGCGTCAGCATAATAAATCTTGTAATATCTTTGCCTACTTTTTTTACTACATCTTTAACAGTTAAAAATTCGCCTTTCCTTTTTGACATTTTAACTGGTTCTCCATTCTCAAGAAAGTTAACTATATTATGCAACTTTACATCTAGTATAGCTTTATCATCACTTAAAGCTTTGACTGCAGATTTTAATCTTGTAACATACCCTGCATGATCAGATCCTAATTCTAATATCATGCGGCAAAATCCACGGGATATCTTATCAAAATGATACGCTATATCACCAGCAAAATACGTCCAACTTCCATCTTCTTTTGTTAGAGCTCTATCAACATCATCTCCAAATTTTGTTGATTGAAATAACATTTGTCTTCTTGGAGACCAATCAGAATATTCTTTACTTTTTGGTTTTTCAGGAACACCATAATATATTAATCCTTTTTCTTGCAATACTGCTATACACTTATCAATAGTAAAACTATTATGTAACTGTTTTTCTGACGTAAAAATATTATGATAAATTCCTAAGGAATGCATATCATCTTTAATAAGATTCATAATATAATCTAAAGTATAGTTTTGAATTATGTCCATCTTTTCAATATTGCTCATATTTAATAAGCTATCTTGATATAAGCAAAATAATTCCTGCGCTACATCTTTTAAATATTCACCTGGATATAATCCCTCTTCTATAATAATATTTTCTCCTAAAATTTCTTTATATCTCATATACACAGACTGAGCTAATATAGTTATTTGATTACCTGCATCATTAATATAATATTCTCTAGTAACTTTATATCCTACCCATTCTAATAAATTTGATAAAACATCACCAAAAATTGCACCACGAGCATGTCCTATATGTAACGGCCCAGTAGGATTTGCAGACACAAATTCAATATTAATTTTTTCATTATTTCCTAAATTGACTTTACCATATTCATTTTTTAGTATATTAATGCTAAATAATACTTTGTACCAAAATTCAACTTTCAATTTAAAGTTAATAAAGCCAGGTGCTACTACTTCTATAGTTGATATTTCTTCTATTAAATAAAACTCTTCAATTAATATTTTAGATATTTCTAGTGGATTCTTTTTTTCAAATTTACCAATAATTAACGCAGCATTAGTATATATATCACCATGCTTGTTATTTATAGGAGGTCCTATTATCAACTTGCTAATTAAACTATCATCAAATTTTATTAATTTCTTTTCCGATAAATGATAAATTTTTTGTAATATCAGGTTTTTAATGTAATTAAATAAGTTCATTAATGTAGTTTTAATTTAATTTGATGTATACCTAATTATATAAATTTATTACTAACATAGAAAGCATAAAAAATGAAGAAGGTTATATTATTAACACTGTTATTAATATTTGCACAAAATTCATTCGCAAGTATTTGTAACTGTAATCATAGCGTTACTACTAAAAATAAAGATGATATTATTTTTAGTGGTAGAGTAGAGGATATTATATATATTACGCCTGTAGAATATATAGCAAAGTTTTTAGTATATGATGCATGGCAAAATGTAAATACAAACAACATCATTATCTTTTCTACATATAGTCAAAAATGCAATATAAATTTCAATATAGGTAACGAGTATTTAGTATATGCAAAAAAAATTCCTACACCAGATTCAAATGTTGGATTTATTCAATATTGCAGTAATACAAAAAAACTCCACAATGCTCATAAAAATGAATTAAAAAAATTAGGTATCCCAAAACATTATTACATAGGTACACAAAAAAAATGATATAATTAAAAAAATATATTATTTATACAAGCATTAAAATATGAGATGGCAAGATAAAGGAATAATAGTTGGAATATGTAAATATGGTGACCAACATTTAATAATTTCTTTATTAACCAAACAACATGGTCTATCAAAAGGCTTAACAAGGAATACCATTAGAAAAGTACCTATTTTACAAATTGGTGATTATATTAATGTCATATGGGCTGCAAAATCAATAAGTAATTTAGGATATTTTAAATGTGAATTAATTACATCAACATTACACTATTTTCATGATAAAATAAAATTAATGTGTATTGCATCAATTACATCAATAATAGGTAAAATTTTACCAGAAAATGAAGTACAACCAGTGATATATCAATCTCTAATTAATTTAATTCAGGCCATAAAAAACAACACTAATTGGTATAATAAATATTTAAAATTAGAATTAAATATATTATCACACTTAGGATTTGCATTAGATTTATCAAAGTGTGCAGTTAATAATTCAAATTATAATTTAAAATTTATATCTCCTAAAACAGGTAAAGCTATATCACAAGAAATAGGACTACAATATAAAAAAAAGCTATTTCCATTACCTAAAATTTTACAAGATATATACAATAACAATGATACATATCAATGTTCTACTGAAGAATTTAAATTAAGTTTAAAAATTTTAGGATATTTTTTACAAAAAAACCTTTCTATTAATAATACAACTTTATCAATATACAGGAATGAATTAATCAACCAATTGTAATTATGATTTACATTTTTAAAAAATTTTCATATTCTGTTAATATTATATGTATAATAAATTATTATAATAATAATTATTATTCACATAAAGATTATGTCTAGTGAAGAATCAAAAGGAATAAACATTGCCGCAATGCAATCTGCTCTTCATTATCATGAGCAGCAGTCAGGCGATCATGCAGAAGGTGATGATGCAACTATTTTTGCATCAATTTCTGGAATGATATTACATCATATCGAACAATCCTTAAAAGGCAATCCTACTGATAGTCTTACTGCAAATTTAATACAAGCATGTTCCGTATATTCCTCATTTGCAGGACTAGAAATATCATTAAAAATAATGAGTACATCAGATAAAAACTTATTTGGATTAAAAGCATTATTTGATCACATACGCAATAACAATGCTGCTGATGAATCTGGTGGTGACGCAAGTGACTATAATGAGCAATATTTAAACCCACATGATAATCCTGAACTTTACGATCCTCATCATTTTAATGAATACCCACATGCTGATAAAGATATTATGGAAGCATCACATGGAATACAAGAAATGCAGCATAGTCCAATAGAACATGATAATCATATATCCCCTTCGCATTCTCCAGTAGTACAACATAGTCATGATAATACTCACAGTATATGATCTATTCTGATAATCTATAAAACAACATTACATCTTTTAATTTAAATAATAGGAAATAACATATTTTGCTACTAATCTTATACAGTTTGCTACTAATCTTATACAGTAATAAATTAAAATCAGGATAAACTAACTAGTATTTATTTTACCATTAAGACAATACAAATGATATAAATAATCAAGAAGTTTTAAAAATACTACGTTTAAATTTTCGGCCAGAATTTTTAAATAGACTGGATGAAATTATAGTATTTAATAAATTATATAGTACATTAAAGCTATTTACCTTTGATATTTTTTAAGTAAGAACAAAAAACTGCACTACAAAATTTGCTTCACCTTTATGTTCTATTAATAATCATCATATAATTAAATATATACAAATTTATTTCATTGAAATCTTACTTTCTCAAAAAGCTTATCTTTTATCACGCAATAAATAATGTACTGATCTTTTACAAAAAAAATTAATTCTAAGTGAACTTTAAATTGTATATATATCAATATTTTAATATCTATTTTGCTTCCTCATATCCAAATGTAAGATATACTAATAATTATCATTTATTAGCTACTTTTTTACATTATAAAATTTAAAAAATATAATCTTACATAATGCTCAATCAATATCTATCCATTATACTATTAATTCTTAAAATAAGTGGTCGGGGTGGAGAGATTTGAACTCCCGACCCCTTGGTCCCAAACCAAGTGCGCTACCAAGCTGCGCTACACCCCGTTGATATGCATAATACACAATAATGTACATTACAAGATATAACACCGGCTGTCAATAAGCATACTTTATCCATTAGAAATAATTCTTTTTTTTTTATTTTTAATCCTTATTATTAAGCTAATAATACTAATCAATGAGGCATATCATAGCTATCGTTCTAAAAACCGCAAAAGGTAGAAGTACGTCATCAACAAGATGGCTCCTAAGACAAATCAATGATCCTTATGTTTTATTAGCAAAAAAACAAGGTTATAAATCTAGGTCAGCATATAAACTTATAGAAATAGATAACAAATTTAAAATTTTTAAAAAAGGATATTATGTATTAGATCTTGGATCATCTCCTGGAGGATGGACGCAAGTAGCAGCACATAAGGTGGCAAGTGATGATAAGTCTTATGTAATAGCTGTAGATATTAATCACATGGATCCAATCCCTAATACAAAATTTATCAATTGTGACATCATTAATAATACTAGATTAGTATATGATGCATTACAAGATATGAAATTTAATATAGTATTATCTGATTTAGCACCTAAATCTTGCGGTCATAAATATATAGATCATGCTAATATTATGAATTTATGTGAAATTGCATTAAACATAGCAAATAACTTTTTACTCGCTGAAGGAATATTTGTAACTAAAATCTTACAAGGAGAATATGAAAAAGAATTTTATCAAAAAATGAAACATTCTTTTAAAAAAGTAAAATACTTTAAACCTAATGCAAGTAGAAAAAATTCTCCTGAAATGTATCTAATAGGACTTGGATATTTACATAAATGTTTATAAACACAAATATTAACTTAAAAATACCTTCACTTCTTAGCTTCTTATATTATATCTAACTGATCAAATTTTATGAATATTTACCTTAAGTATCATGTATCTATTTATGTACTAATATACATGTATAAGATAATTTTTTATTCTTTAATATGAACATTTAATTATAAAAAAAACAAGTAATTAGATAAAAGTAAGATAAAATACCATTTTTTATATTTCTTATTATATAGATATTTCTCTTTAGACATCATGTATTATGTATGTACTAATATTACAGTATTATATACTCAATAAATTATAACAATAATTTATTACTTATAACTACATAAACCTTAAATTTAGTATTACATTTCCTTTTAAAATTATCTTTATATTTTACAAGTTGTTATAATATTCTCTATATAATCCTTATATAATATAGCTATATAACAATAATATTTGAAATTCTTTTATCTGAAAATAATTACACACTACATATTAATATAAATAGTAGCTCTATATTACAAATATATTTAAAATACCATGAAGTACTAAACTTTGTAAATCAGTCATGGATCCAACTTATTAAAAACCATTTTTTAACTAGAATATTTTTTAGTTACAGTCAATGATATCTACACTTTTCATTAATGAAATAATCCCCCTTACCTTTACTATATGTTAATTTAACATAAAAAGATTAGATTCTAAATGTAATCTAACATTCATCTCTTTTATAAATAAATCTTTAATTTTATAATAAACAACACTACTACATAAAATTAAGTATTAAATAATACACAAGTAAATTTAATAAAGAAATTAATAAATATTAAAATATTACTAGAATTTCCTAAATAATTTATTTATATTAAAAAAAATAATATAAATATTATGACAATTAATATTCATACTGTAGCATTTCATGGAATTCAAACCTTAAATGTAGTTGTCCAAATACATGTTGCAAGGGGAATCCCTGCATTTAACATAGTTGGATTACCAGATAAAACTATTGCTGAATCTAGAGAAAGAATAAGGGCATCTCTTACTTCCATAAATATGACTTTACCTACACAAAGAATTACAGTAAATTTATCTCCAGCAAATTTATTTAAAGAAGGAAGCCATTATGATTTGCCTATAGTTACCGGCTTATTAGCAATCATGAATATTATTCCTAAAATCAACGATTTATCATCTTATATTATATTAGGAGAGCTTTCACTTGATGGAAGTATTATTTCTGTACCTGGAGTATTACCTAGTGCTATTAGTGCATATAAAGAAAAAAAAAGCATTATATGCCCTTATGATAACGGCTCAGAAGCAGCACTAATTAATAATATTACAATATTGCCAGTAAAACATTTAGCATCACTTATTAATCATTTTAATAATAATAATAAAATTCCTCCTCCTAAAAAACAAAACATTATTAATAATACAATTTCAGTAGATATGAAAGACGTAAAAGGTCAATTAATTACAAAAAGAGCTATTGAAATTGCCGCTGCAGGAGGACATAATTTATTAATGATAGGATCTCCAGGAACTGGTAAATCAATGTTGGCAAAAAGGTTATTGAGCATATTACCAGATTTAAGTCATGATGAAACCATTGATATCAGCATAATTGCAAGTATTTATCAAAAATGTAGCACATTACTTAAATCTAGACCTTTTCGCGAACCTCATAGCTCATCATCTCTTGCTGCAATGATTGGAGGTGGACGTAATGCGTATCCTGGAGAAGTAACCTTAGCTCATAATGGTGTATTATTTTTAGATGAATTACCAGAATTTTCACGACATGTCTTAGATGCTTTACGGCAACCTCTAGAAAATAAAAATATTCTTATACCAAGATTAAAATCTCATATAACTTATCCTGCAAATTTTCAGTTAATAGCTGCTATGAATCCATGTAGATGTGGATATTTTGATAATACCAACCACTCTTGTAACCGCGCACCAAAATGTGCTATTGAATATCAAAATAAAATTTCTGGTCCTATAATGAGCAGAATAGATATACATGTTGCTGTACCAAATATTAACATATTTTCACAAGAATGTTATTCAGAAGATTCAAAATCAATAAAAAGCAGGGTAATAAAGGTCCGGAAAATACAGGAAGACCGCTATGTTAGCATTAAATCAAAGTGTAATGCACTTTTATCAGAAAGTGATATAGAAAAATTTCTTATATTAAATAAAAATGCTATTAAAATTTTAAAAAATGCAACACAAAATTGCTATTTATCAATAAGAGATTATACAAAAATACTAAAAGTAGCTCGTACAATAGCTGATTTAGCTTTAAAAGAGATAATAGAAGAAGATGATGTAGCAGAAGCACTAACTTATTTAAATAAAAATATTTACAATTAATTATTAAAATTGACTATTAAGTGCATCACAATAATTAGACATATTTAATATACAAAACAAGTTATTTGAATGTACAATCACGAAACAAGATCTCAATAACATCATCATGCCGTTAATAAACAAAACTTTACAAATAGTTACAGATACTCTTGCAAGTGTTAATATAAATTATCATCATATATCTAAGGTACTTTTGGTTGGAGGTTCAACAAAGACTCCAATGATAAAGAACATGTTAAATAATCTTTTTCCAAATAAAATATTTGATAACATTAATCCAGAAGAGGTTGTTGTCACTGGTGCTGCACTTCAAGCATACTATCTTTCAAATCCACATATAAATAATAAGAGCATATTAATCGATGTACTACCTTTATCTTTAGGACTTGAAACAATAGGAGGGATTGTTGAAAAAATAATACCACGTAATACACCAATTCCCACATCTGCCATTCAAGAATTTACTACATATGTAGATGGTCAAACTTCTATACAAATACATATATGTCAAGGCGAGCGTGAAATGATATTTCATAATAAATCTTTAGCAAAGTTTGATTTAAAAAATATACCACCACTACCTGCAGGACAAGCAAGAATTAAAGTAGAATTTTCTGTCGATGCTGACGGTTTATTAACTGTCTCAGCACAAGAAGACTCTACAGGGATCAAAAAGTATGTTGAAATTCAATCAACATACAACCTAACAAATCAAGAGATAGAACAACATATATCAGAATCTCTAGAAAACTTTGATCAAGATATGCAATTAAGATACTTATCTGAAATAAAAATTAAAGGACAAAATATGATAAAAATAATAAAAGATAATTTAGTAAAAAATAAAGATTCAATAGAAAAATCCGAAAGAAAAGCAATTAACAATGCGATTCAAAAATTGCAACATACTCTATTAAGTAACAACATAAATAATATAGAAAATGCTATTAATAGTCTCGTATTAAAATCTTCAAATTTTATGCAACAAATGATTCTGGATTTAAAAAAATCTATTAATAATTAAATACACGGAGATATTTTATGCCATTCGTTACTTTTACTTTTCCAGATGGAAGCAAACATACTTTCCAAGCTTATGAGGGAGAAACTCTACTAACATTAGCACATAGAAATAACGTCAATTTAGAAGGTGCTTGTGAAGGATCTTTAGCATGTTCTACCTGCCATCTAATCATTGATCCATCATGGTACAGTGTAGTGGAAAAATATAATGAGTTATCAGATGAAGAAAATGACATGCTTGATCTTGCATTTGGGTTAACAGAAACTTCAAGACTTGGGTGTCAAATTATGATTACTAAAGAACTTGACGGACTATGTGTAACATTGCCAAGTGAAACCAGAAATATTTCTTTCAATAATAATGAAAATTAAACAAAAATCAATATATCAAAAATGTACATGAAAATTATCATTTGCATACATTAAGCATTAGTACATTTTACATCTGGAGCTTTGATATATAATTACCTCTTTTTAATTTTCACTTATGTTTACCTAAGATTTTTTATTAATTTTCTGCAAAGATATAACTAAAAATCAGGTTATAGCTTTGTTAATATTATAAAATATAATCATTTTTATAAATAATCTTTCCTTTATTTATCAATTTTTAAATTATTAATAAACATTACACAAAATATGTCTATTAAAAATTTTATCAATTTTATAATATTTACTTATAGTAGTGTAATGTTAATAATTTGGTAGTAATACATAAAAAAAAACTTGTATATCATATTGAATATTATACTTATTTACATCAGCTAGTAATTTCTTGCTAATTAATAACTTATAAGAAATTCGTTATTAATTTTATAAATAAAAACCTATCAGAATATCATTCTTGTATTAGTTATATTATATTCAAAAATTATATAAATACTATAATGTACATTATAAAAAATACTAGTTAATAAAATGGTACTATAGCATCATTTTATAAAAACATAAGTACTTAAAATAAGATCTCATAAAACTTACAATATACACAAAATATTCAATTTTTTATTTATAATAAAAAATATATACATAACTAAAATTATTGTAAATAATCTATAAACAATGATATATTAAAAAAGGTAAAATCATAAAATACATAATTAACTAAAAAAATTTAACAATGAGATATGCATGGCTAAAAAAATACTAAATATAACTGCTTTAATATTAGCATTATTTTCTTCATTTTATAATAATTACATGGCTGTACTTTATAATTAAAACATTAAAATAGTAACTTAGCATTCTTTCATAAGAATAGATAGATTTATAAATACCATAAACGTTTATTTATAACATATATTTTATAAAAAGAGATTAATAAAAAATATAATTGTAAGCCATACAAACAATAATTTTGTGTGCATTAATTGTAGTACTATCTATAAAAATTTTGAGTAGCATCGTATTTTAATGGAACTTACATAAGTATTTTATGTACTTTAACACTATAGTAATAATAACACTAAATAAATGTAATATCACATACACATTATTAACAAGATACTATTTTTTATATTGATTTAATCTATAATTTAATTCTGCTCCATAAATAAAAAATATACTCAATATATAAAAAAATAATAAAGAAACAATAATACCTGCTAAACTTCCATATATTATACTTAATGAATGAAAATTTTTTATATACCAAGCAAAGAGAAATGAAGATATCGTCCATAATAAAGTCACTACAATAGCACCAGGTATAACATTAATAATATTTTGCCTAGTATTAGGTATAATAGAATATAAACATGTAATAGAAATTAATAGTACTAACCCACTTACTGTATATTTAACATATCCCCAATGTTGATTAAGTAAATCAAAAATCATTGGCACTAAAATAATACACATCATTGTAATAGTAATTATAAAAGTGATAATTAAAAACTGCAATATACTTAATAATCTTCGTAGAATATATGGAGGAGGAGTTGAAACTCTTAATGCCTTATTAAGTATTGTTCTCACTCCTTCCACAGCTGAAGAAGCAGTCCAAACAGTACCTACAGCTGCTAAGGTTAACAAACTATGTGGAGGGCCTAAAACTATTTCATTAATTCTTGGTATTAATCCTGCTATTAAATTTTGCGGAACATTATCAATAATTAACATAAAAAACTTTTCAGTAAAATTATATTGATCTAAAATGACAGCAAAATTTGATACTACTGCAGTTAAAAATACTAAAAAAGGAAATATAGACAACAATATAATAAACGATAAATATCCAGCATGTTCTATACCATCATGATCTATAAAGTCATTTAGCGCTAAATAAATACATTTTATAAAAAATTTTATTTTTTTATGTATCATATTATACCTACTACTAATATATAATACACAAACTTACAACTCATTACATAATAAATACTATGAATGAATTCAATTATATAAAAAAATATATATATCCTTTAGATTACAATTCATTAATAGGCAATGATGCTGCACAAATAACAAATTTACAAGACAAATTAATAATAACTAAAGATATTTTAGTTGAAAAAGTACATTTTTTCAGTAATCACAACCCAAAATTACTTGCAAAAAAATCTTTACGGGTCAATCTTTCTGACATAGCATCTATGGGAGTAAAACCATATGGCTATCTTTTGGGATTAATTTTACCTAGTAATATCACTGAACAATGGTGGAAAAAATTTACTAGCGGATTAAAAGAAGATAATCAACAATTTAATATCAAACTCATAGGCGGAGATACAACACAAAATAATAACAATAGTATTATCATTAGTATAACTATTTTAGGATTTACTAATCATTCATCATTAGAAAGATCAAAAGCAACCGCAGGTGATTATATATATATCAGTGGTAATATTGGAGATGCTGCACTAGGATTACTAACTTATCATAATATTATAAAAAGTCAAAATTGTCATTACTTTAAAAATAAATATGACTTACCAAATCCAAGACTTGATCTAGGATTATACATAAATAATAACAATATAGCTTCATCATGTATAGATATATCTGATGGACTAATACAAGATATAGAACATATTTGCCAATCATCTCATGTAGAAGCTAACATATATATAAATAAAATACCATTATCAAAAGAAGCAAAAATTATATTAAATAATAATCCACAACTTCTTGACACAATTTTAACAGGAGGTGATGATTACGAGCTTGCATTTACTTCACATCCTAAAAATGATATTAAAATAAAAGACTTATCTTCTAAAATAGGAATTAAAATCACACAAATAGGATATTTATCTAATGGATGTAATATAAACATATACGATCATAATAATCAAAAAATAACACTTAAAAAAAAGGGATTTCAGCACTTTTCTAATTAAGAGCTACATTCATAGATTAAAGATTTATTAATTCATATTCCTTATTATATCAATAATTATAACTTATACATCACTTAAATATTATAATAAACAACATATTTTACAAATTTGAGATCTACTTTATCAATTAACACTAATTAGTTAATATACTAGTATATTACTAGGATAACAGTAATTATAAAATTAATTATTATTATAGCTTTAATATAAATATTATATATTTCTATAGTTATAATTTATATATTATAAGATTTTATTAAGCAATTTTTACATAAAGTATATTATACAACAAGATTATTATGAAAATATGCAATTAACAGCATAAAACCACATATGCATACAAAATTATAATATATTAAATAATGAAGGACTTTTATTTTACAAATAATATTATTTCAACTTGTTCCATATAGAATTTTTAATTTTTTTTAACAATTCTTTATGCTTTTCATAATCATATTGATTTATTTTAAAATGACGCATACATAAATTATGAGATCCAGTAAATCTTTGTTCAATATTATTCTTATCCATATCGCTAAAATTTAATGATCTTTGTAATCCTCCTTTTAGCTCAATATATACTTTAGATAATAAAGTTGCATCTAACAATGCTCCATGAAATTTCCTATCTTGTAATGAAATATTAAACCTTTTGCATAAAGCATCAAGTGTAACAGGCATACCAGGAAATTTTTTTCGTGCTAATATCAATGTATCAACAAAGCTATTATTAAGACGATGTTCTTTATTAATTTTACTTAACTCCATTTCTATAAATGAAATATCAAATTTTGCATTATGTATAACTAATATTCCATCAGAAATAAAATCCAAAAATTTATCTGCAATATCTGCAAATTTAGGTTTATCTTTTACCATATCAACAGTAATACCATGAATTTTAGTTGAATAGTATGGTATATCACGTTCAGGATTTATATAATGATGAAATACGTTTCCAGTGAATATGTAATCTACTAATTCTACACATCCTATTTCAACAATTCTATCACCACCATTAGCATCAAGTCCTGTTGTTTCTGTATCTAATACTATTTCTCTAACTCTCATTTTTTAAATCGTAAATGATTTTTTCCATTGTTTTAGTAGTTAACCTTTCATAATAATCATTATTAATTTGCACAACAGGAGCATCAACACAAGCACCTAAACACTCTGTCTCTCTTAAAGTAAAAAGATTATCTTTTGTGGTTTCTCCAAAATTTATATTTAAAATTTTTTTACAGGTATTCACTATATCATTACTTCCACATAACCAACAAGGAGTTGTCCTACAAACTTGTATTAAGTATTTCCCTACAGGAGATAAATTGTACATAGAGTAAAATTTTGCTACTTCATATACATGAATTGGACGCATATTTAACATCTTAGCAATATAATCCATTGCAGCCAATGAAATATATCCTGCACATTGCTTTTGAGCTATATATAATAATGACATTACTGCACTTGATTCCCTACCTTTTGGATAATTATTAATTAGCTTTTTTGCTTCTTGTAAATTACTGCTAGTAAATTGAAATCCTTCATCTTTATCAAGTTCTATATTATTCATCATCTATCTATTTCTCCAAAAACTATATCTAATGACCCTATAATAGCTGTAAGATCTGCTAGCATATGACCCCTTGCCATAGCATTTATAGCTTGTAAATGGGCAAATCCTGGAGCTCTTATACGACATCTATAAGGCTTATTTGTACCATCTGCAACTATGTATACTCCAAATTCTCCTTTAGGAGATTCAACCGCTGCATATGCTTCGCCTTCTGATACCTTATAACCTTCAGAATACAACTTAAAATGATGAATTAAAGCTTCCATTGATTTTTTCATATCCTCTCTTTTAGGAGGAGCAATTTTTCTATCATCAGTTTTAACATCCCCTACTGGTATACTATTAATACACTGCTTAACTAAATTTACTGATTCTCGTATTTCTGCCATTCTTACTAAATATCGATCATAGCAATCACCATTTGTACCTACAGGAACTTTAAAACTTAATCTGTCATATATTTCATACGGATTACTTTTTCTCAAATCCCAAGCAAATCCATGCTGTGGCCCAAAATTTAAAGTCATAGGCTTGATATAAAATTCTTCTACTCATTAATAACTATAATTTACTGTTTCAAATGCGGCAATGAATCTGTATATAATAAAACTCCTGACACTATTATAACCCATATCAATGATATCGGGAGAAGTACCTTCCATCCTAAACGCATAAGCTGATCATATCTATATCTAGGAATCGTACCTCTAATCCATATAAAACAAAATAATATAAATACAACTTTTAACATTAACCATACTAACCCAGGAATTTTATATAAAAACCCAATATTAAGTGGTGGATACCAACCACCAAAAAAGAAAATTACCATCATTGCACTAATTAATATCATATTAGCATATTCACCTAAAAAAAATAGTGCAAATGGCATAGACGAATATTCCACATTATAACCAGATACTAATTCTGATTCTGCTTCTGGAAGATCAAAAGGATGACGATTAGTCTCAGCTAAAGCAGAAATAAAAAACACTACAGCCATAGGAAATAATAATAAATCAATCCAATACGGCATATTATGTCGAAATACAACAATTTCCCCTAATTTTAATGACCCAGTTGCTATCAAGACTGTATTAACTACAAGTCCTATAGATACCTCATATGATATCATTTGAGATGCTGATCTAATAGCCCCTAAAAAGGCATAATTTGAATTACTTGACCATCCAGCTATTAAAATACCATAAATACCTAACGAAGAAATTGCTAAAATATATAAAACACCTACATTAATATTAGAAATTACATGAGGAATAACCAATTCTTGTCCATCACTTATTATAATATCTACACCAAATGGAATGACTGCCCACCCTAATAAAGCAATAGTAAAAGTAATAATAGGAGCAATAAAAAAAGCTAATTTATTAGATCTAAAAGGAATAACATATTCTTTTGTTATAAGTTTTATTGCATCTGCAAATGGTTGCAGTATTCCAAAAGGGCCTACAATATTAGGGCCTTGTCTTAATTGTATAGATGCAAGAATCTTTCGTTCCATATAGACTAAATACGCTACAGAAAGCATTACTATCAAAATGGTAAAGATAATTTTTAATAATAACAACCCACCATAACCACTAATCCAATTATACAACATCAGTATAAATTTCATACTATCCTAATCTTGAATAAAATATTTAGCACAATTTGCCATAATACTTGATGATCTACTAATAGAATTAGTCATATAAAAATTGCACTCCTTTGTAGTTAATTTACCATGAATATTAAAGTTCACTTCTTCATCAACAGATAACCATTTATTTGCAATTAATTTACCAATATTCTCTTCCTTAAACTGTTCACCTAAAGTAGAAAGCTGCCTCTGTACATCAAATACACTATTATAAGGCAATTCCTTACCTAAATATTGAGATAATTCCTTAATAATCAACCAATCTTCTTTAGCTATGCCAGGAGGATAAATAGCTATAGTTGTTCTCTGAGCTCTACCTTCTGTATTTACATAAGTTGCTATTTTTTCTGTATATGCTGCACCAGGTAATACAATATCTGCATTTTGTGCACCATTATCACAATGATGTCCTTGATATATAACAAAGGATAACTTACTACTTGAGAGATTAATTTCATCAGCTCCTAAAAGATATAAAACATCTATATCACCACATTCTGCCTTTTTCAGTATCTTTAAAACATCGATATTAGAAAAATTTTTCGGAATAAATCCTACATCTAATCCTCCAACTCTAGCAGCCGCCTTATGTAATACATTGAATCCGTTCCATTGTTCTTGTATCATATTAAATTTTTCTGCAATTTTACTTGCTAATACTAAAATAGCGTTAGCATTATCACCAATTAATCCATCTTGACCTATAATAAGCATAGGTTTTTTTGCCTTATTCAATACTTCACAAAAACTATGCTGATTATTAAAAATATCTTGTAATATTGCACAATCATCACCTAAATATTCTACTTGATAATTATAATTAAACTTAGGACCTATACTAGCAATTACAAATTCTCCTTGAAGATAACGCTTACGTATTCTAGTATTAATCATAGGAGCATCAAATCTTATGTTAGTATTAATTAATATACATAAATCTGCTTCCTCTATCTTAGAAATACTAGTATTAAATAAATATAAAGCTCTATTAATTGTCAAAATTTTAGCGCCATCTTGCCTACAGTCAATATTATCACTACCTAATTTATGCATTAACTCTTTTAACAAAAGCATTGATTCACAATCTACTAAATCTCCTGCAATTGCAGCTATTCTATCCCCCGGTATATTTTTCAATTTTTCAGCAATAACAAAAAAAGCTTCTTCCCAAGTTGAAGCTACTAATTTTCCGTTACGTCTCATATATGGCTTATCAAGCCTCTGAACCTTTAGCCCATCATATGAAAACCTTGTTTTATCTGATATCCATTCTTCATTGATTTCTTCATTAACCCTAGGCAAAATTCGCATTACCTCAAGACCTCTACAATCAACACGAATATTACTACCTACAGCATCTAAAACATCTATTGTTTCGCAATGAGATAATTCCCAAGATCTAGCTTTGAAAGAATAAGGTTTTGATGTTAAAGCACCAACAGGACAAAGATCTATTATATTACCAGAAATTTCCGAAGTGATACCTTTAGCAATATAGGTATCTATTTCCATTAATTCCCCTCTACCTATAGTTCCCAAATCATAAGTTCCAGCAACATCTGATAAAAATCTTATACATCTAGTACAATGTATGCATCTAGTCATCATATTTTCAATTAATGGACCAAAATTTTTTTTAGATACAGCCCTTTTTTCCTCACAATATCTACTAACACTACACCCATATGCCATAACTTGATCTTGGAGATCACACTCCCCACCTTGATCACAAATTGGACAATCTAAAGGATGGTTTATCAATAAAAATTCAAGCACACCTTCTCTTGCTTTTTTAATTTTATCAGTGTTAGTATTGACTACCATACCATCAGCAACAGGCATTGCGCATGAAGCTGCAGGTTTTGGAGGACCATTTGCAATTTCCACTAAACACATTCGACAATTTCCTGCAATAGCAAGGCGTTCATGATAGCAAAATCTTGGTATTTCAATCCCTGCAATTTCACATGCCTGGAGCACTGTCATCCCAGCATCAACTTCTACTTCCTGTGAGTTAATAATTAACTTAACCACATATTACCCTAATTATATATTAGACCATTTTATCGGATACTTATTATTATCTTCTACAAGAGTACCATTTTCAAATTGTCCTGCCATAAACACTTGACCAAGTTCTCTATTTATATATTTTATAGGTTTGACAGGCTTACCATTGTAAGTTTTCTGTACAGCATTTTTATTACGTTGCATTGGATTATTTTTGCTTGCTGTTTTCGCAACTTTTCCTCCTTTAGCCATAATAACCCCTACGAATCTTTAAAAAAACTTATTTTATTGTATCATTTTAACATATAACGTCAACATTCAAAATAATCAAAAACATTAGCAATATTGTATTTCTTACATAAAAGTATTACTTTTAAAATATTTACGTACATAAAAAAGCTAAGCAGTCATTTTTGTTAATTAGCTGCAGTATATATTATTACATAATATTACAATAGTATGAAAAAATCAAAAATAATTTATGCATCTATATTCTGCACATTAAGAGCATTATTATTAATAAAATCACGTCTTGGTTCCACAAAATCCCCCATTAATACTGAAAAAATTGAATCTGCAGCTTCACAATCAGAAATTCTCACTCTTAATAAAGTTCTTGTTTCAGGATTTAACGTAGTGTCCCATAGCTGATCAGCATTCATCTCTCCTAATCCTTTAAATCTTTGTAAAATCATATCCTTTTTTCCAAATTCAATAATATTATTTACTAACGATGTTGGAGAGTGAATTTTTACATTACTATCCTTTGACGATAAAATTGACACATTATCAAAAATATTATTTATATCAGCATTACTAGAATCATTAATTATATTAATAGCTTTTTGAATATCTTGCGATTGAATTAGATCATTACTGATACAGTATTTATCAAGCATACCTTGTGATAATTTACAAATTACTAATTCATTATTTTTATCAACTTCAACATTCCATTTATATTCATTAAATAATTTATTTAAATAATAAGATATTTTATCAGTAAAACTAAATTTATGATCATTATAAGATAATAACAATGACTCTAAAACATCTTGAGGAATAATTTTTTTATAACATTTTGTTAAATTACTGATTTTCATACATTTTTCTAAAATAATACGCAAATCATCATTACAATAAATCTTATTACTATTTAAGGTTAAATCTTTAATTGCATAATCTATAATATAATTATGCAACATGTCATCATTCTTAATGTAAATTTCTTTTTTATGTT
This sequence comes from Neoehrlichia mikurensis, assembly GCF_019186785.1. Classification (GTDB taxonomy): domain Bacteria; phylum Pseudomonadota; class Alphaproteobacteria; order Rickettsiales; family Anaplasmataceae; genus Neoehrlichia; species Neoehrlichia mikurensis. The sequence goes on along the minus strand of NZ_CP066557.1, from coordinate 1,041,039 downwards.
TTGTTACTTTATATAATGGGGGCTGAGCTATATATAAATAACCATGATTAATAATCTCCCTCATATATCGAAAAAAAAAGGTAAGTAATAAAGTTCTAATATGAGAACCATCAACATCTGCATCTGTCATAATAATAATCTTATGATACCTAACCTTTTCAACATTAAAATTATCGTTGCCTATATTACTTCCTATAGCAGCAATTAAAGATGATATTTCTGCAGACGATAAAATACGATCTAATCCTACTCTTTCCACATTTAATATCTTTCCTTTTAATGATAAAACTGCTTGATGTCTTCTATCTCTTCCTTGTTTAGCAGATCCACCTGCAGAATTACCTTCAACTACAAATAATTCTGATAACTCAGGAGATTTTTCTTGACAATCCGCTAATTTTCCAGGTAGGGATATAAATTCCAAAGCATTTTTATTCTTAATTACATCTCTAGCTTTTCTTGCAGCTTCTCTTCCTTTAGCAGACCTAATTACTCTTTCAATAACAGTAGCTGCTAATTTAGGATTAACTTCAAAAAGAGATGTAAGTTTTTCAAAAACTATACTTTCTACAACTGTCCTTGCCTCCGCACTTACAAGTTTATCCTTAGTTTGTGAAGAAAATTTTGGATCAGGTATTTTTATTGATAATACACATGTCAATCCTTCTCTCATATCTTCACCAACAAGAGCAACTTTAGCTTTTTTCAAAAACCCTTCATTTGTTGCATAGTTATTTATACATCTAGTTAAAGCAGAGCGAAATCCTGCAAGATGGGTTCCTCCATCTCTTTGTCTAATATTATTAGTAAAACATAACATATTCTCATAATAAGAATCATTCCAATGCATTGAAAGTTCTACAGCAATACCAGTATCATCAGCAATTCCATTAATATTAATAATCTTTGTTACCGCTGTTTTATTACGATCAAGATACTTTACAAATCCTGATGTCCCACTACTATCTTCATCCTCTTGTACAGAACTATTTTTTAATCCAAAACAAGATTGTAGAATTGGTTTTTCACGCAAATCTTTTAAATTAATATTAACATTAGAATTAAGAAAAGATAATTCCCTAATACGATTTTCTAATATTGCATAATTAAACTTTACAAAAGAAAAAATTTCACTTGAAGGCATAAAAGTAATTTTTGTACCTTTTTTTGCTACATTTTCATTCACAACTTGCAGTGAAGATACTACTTTACCATCCTCAAATCTTATAAAATACTCTTTATTATTTCTCCATATAGTAAGTTCTAACCAATGTGATAAAGCATTAACTACTGACACACCTACACCATGAAGTCCACCCGATACTTTATAGCTATTATGGTCAAACTTACCCCCAGCATGCAATTGGGTCATTATAACCTCTGCAGCAGAAACACCTTCTTCATGAAGATCTACAGGAATACCTCTACCATTATCAATGATAGATACTGATTCATCAACATTTAAAATAATATCTATTTTATTACAAAATCCAGCAAGTGCTTCATCAATTGAATTATCAATAACTTCATATACCATATGATGCAACCCAGACCCATCATCAGTATCTCCAATGTACATACCTGGACGTTTTTTTACCGCATCAAGACCCTTTAATATAGTAATTGAGTTAGCATTATAATCACCCATAAAACATCTTCTTATAAATTTTCATATTCAGGAATTATTTATACAGAAAAATTGATATAAATCAAAAAAATCTTTTATTTTACTTAGAATTTATTTTCTGCTTATATACAATTATTCCATAGCATTAAAAGTTAATACCTTTATTATATAGTAATATTTCTAATAAAATATTGCACTTATTTTTTTTTAAATATAAATACTGTACTTATTACATCAATACTTATCTAAGAAGTACCTCATAATACAGCTTATATTTTTATATAAATATAACTAAAAATTAGATTGTTAGTATAATCAAAAAAAACATCAATATGGTAATTAGATAAAAAAACATCATTAGATCTACTAAAAGAAGAGAAGCTACAAAAAAAAAGATGTAATTAAGAATAAAAATGCTTTATAAATACAAACTTATATAAGCATTCATATAAATAAGCATAAGCTACAAAACAAATTAATGTATAGTGATTAAAATCTTTAATATTTTTTAGCTATTTATTTCATAACCATCTATAAAACATCTTAAGGTGCTACTCCGTAATAATACAAGTTACTCAAAATACTCCTCAGTAATAACATTATAATAGCTTGAAAAATATTTTTGCATAATTTACCAATTACCTTAGATACGATATAACCCTTAAAACTATCATCCTTAGTTAGTTAATTTTTATTTCTATAAAATACTTAATTATCCTTATCAATTAAGTAATCATATATAAAAATATTATAGTGAAATCATGATATTTCATTAATGTAAAAATTTTGTATACACTTAACATAATATTAGTATACCACCTAATAAATAACAGTGCACTTTACTAAAAAAATTAATAGCATGTCTATATACACAAAAAAATAATTACAGAAGTTTAAATATATAACTATATTTTACAATTATTTAAATATAATTCTCAATCATCTTATAATCTTTATGATATAAAGCTATTACTTCATGAAATAGCAAAAACATCACTTATTAAAAAACTTTAAAATAATAAAAAACAACTTTTAGATCATTAATAATTATTAATTTTTATTTCATAAATTTATTATTAATAAGTTATATCATAATGTCTACTAAGGTATAAATTATCAAAAAAATTTTAAACTTTTATTGAAAAAATAAATGATAACTTGCAGAAAATAAACTATATTATAAGCAAATTATCAATATTTTTTTTAGATGAAAAAAAAATCACATTTATTGCAAATATCCGACTTAACTCTCACTGACATTGAAGCAATATTTAATTTATCCATGCATTACCTACATAATACCAATTTCAGTGATATATTAAAAAATAAAATTATTATTAACTTATTTTTTGAATATTCTACTAGAACATTGTCATCTTTTGAAATTGCAGAAAAATCATTAGGAGCTACTACAATTACAGTAAATATAGCAACTTCTTCTATTAATAAAGGTGAAAGTATAATTGATACCATATCAACTTTACAAGCAATGAATCCTAATTTAATGATTATACGATCTCAATATAGCACTTTTATACATACACTTGCAAAAATAATAAACAACTGCTGTATAATAAATGCTGGAGATGGGAATCACGAACACCCCACACAAGCTTTAATAGATTATTGTACAATACGCTATCTGAAAGGCAGTTTACAAAATTTAAATATATCAATATGTGGAGATATACTACACAGCAGGGTTGCAAGATCAAATGTAAAATTATTATCCCAATTTAATACTAATATTACATTAATTGGACCTCCAAATATCACATGTAAATTACAAGGGGTTTCACGCATCACACATAATTTAATAGAAGGTATTCAAGATGCAGATATAATCATGCTATTAAGAATACAAAAAGAACGTATGATAGATAACATAGTTCCATCACTTAAAGACTATTCTCACTTATATTTATTAAACAAAGAAAAGCTTGCATACACAAAACCAAACGTTATTATAATGCACCCAGGCCCAGCAAACAAAGGAGTTGAAATCTCTAATAATGTTGCAGACAAGCACTCAGTTATTTTATTGCAAGTGAAAATGGGAGTAGCAGTAAGAAAAGCTATTTTACATTATTTGCTAAACTATTAACATGAGATATAAAATCACTATAGAATATGACGGGTCAGGTTTTTCTGGATGGCAACGCCAAAAACATACTAATAAATCAATACAAGAAGTAATTGAGAATGCAATTTTTAATTTTTCTCAGCAACATACTACCGTTTATGCAGGAGGAAGAACAGATGCTGGAGTGCATGCATTAGAACAAGTAGCACATTTTGATTTAATAACACATTTAGACGATTATGTAATTAGAAATGCTATTAATTATCACTTACGTCCTAATGCGATATCTATACTATCTGTAGAAAAAGTAAATAATGAATTTCATGCAAGATTTTGTGCAAAAAAAAGACATTATTTATATAAAATAACTAACAGGTATGCCCCTATTGCAATAGATTATAATAGAACATGGCATATACCTACCCCATTAAACATTAACAATATGATACAAGCTGCTTCTTATATAATAGGAAAAAATAATTTATCTAGTTTTAGATCAAAAACTTGTCAATCTAAATCACCAATTAAAACCATAGATAACATTACTATCACTAAAAAAAATCAATATATATATATATATATATCTGCATTATCTTTTTTATATAAACAAGTACGTATTATCACTGGTACATTAGTTCAATGTGGAAAAGAACTATTTTTACCAATACATATGTTAGATATATTAAAACAAAAAAATAGAGCAGCGGCAGGAGAAACTGCTCCACCATATGGATTATATTTAATAAAAATAGATTACTAGCTTATTAAATTCACAATACCATTTGCTTATTTATATATTTACCAATTGTTATAATAAATAACAAAATAACATATAGTAATATCTATATTAAATTTTAAAAAATATGTTCATCCAACAAAAAAAAAGATACAAATTATATTTTGAAACATTTTTTATTAAACATAGACAGTCTTTTTTTTTTAATAAAGAAATTAACATGTACTTTAATTAATAATATAAGTATAACAATGCAATACATTAATATTTATGCTAAAATCTTTTAAAAAATTATAAAATAAAAAACAATAAATAATCTATATCAAGTATAGTAAATGCTTATATTTTGTCTTTTTTATTCTACAATTATTTTTTAAAGTATCAGTGTTATTATTAATACTATAAATTAAGAAATTTTTTTGCTAATTAACAAAAAGTTATTTTACTTTAGAAATTGCTATTATATTTTAATGAAATATTAGTTTAGGTATTCTCCATTTTGGAATTAATAAGCTTGTTAAGTTATTAAAAAAGTTCTTAAAATTGTATTTTTTGATTTATATGTAATTCATGTTAAAAATTTGATAGCAAAATTCTGAGTATTTTGAACTGTAAGCGCTGAATGTAGATTATATGAATTGTTAGTAGTATAAATATATCTGTTTATAGATAATTAGTAATTCAGCAAATAATCCAAAATTACTTTCTTATTCCCTATACTAAAATCATTTAGTGTTTATTAACATCAAAACTTACCTTTCAGATATAGATATTTGTATTATGTAATTTTTTTCATTGAATAAATGAATAACCTTCAAACAAAATTCAAAGAAATTATGCATAACTAAAGACAACCTTATGATTAAAAACATTTTTTAATGTTTAATTCATAAAAAAATTTATGCTAGCTTGTACTATCAATAACTATAATCTATATAAAATAAATCCTAACTGAAATAAAGAAAGAATATATTACAGATCATTACTTTGTAATTTCACTTTTATACTTCTTAAAAAATTATCATTAATTCCACTCACTAAACTGCTTTTCTTATATATCTCATATAACTCTCTTTTATCTACTTTCATTTCTTCTAATTTAAAAACCTTATCATTATTAAAAGTTAATTTTAACAAATCAGAACTATATTGTTTCTTTGCAAAAGCACCTCTAGTATATATTTTATAAGAAATGTAAAACCATACATCTCCTTCTTTAAGGATTGGCTGTCCAAGAACCCGCACAACTTCACTCGAAGGATCACCAATTTTAATATTTTTCCATAATACAACATTAGATGATGGATACCCATGATAAAATACATATGATTTACATCCACTTAATACCATAATAAATAATATGATAAGATTTCTAAACAACATATAACCTACCATGCTCACTTAATAAACAATAACATACCCTATAAATATGTCAATTATTACTACTTCGGTTATCTAATAATTTTTTAATTAACGTTATAGTATTCTTTATTCCATATAATTTAATAAAAGATCCTAATTTTGGTCCTTGACTTTGTCCAAGTAAAACTTCATACAACATTGTAAACCACTGTTTCAAATCACTAGTATAATATTTTTTACCTAGAACAAAAATTTGATTTTGTATATTACTAGAGGACTCATCATCCTGTAATAGCAATAATACACTTACTAGATCATTAAGCATTTCTTTTTCATCATTAGTAGGAATTCTGTATACTTTATTAGGTTTTATAAAATTGTGATAATACCTAACAGCATACACTACAAGTTTATTTAGAAACTCACTTTTTCCTGGATCTATATCATTATTATAATTTTTAATAAATCCCCAAAGTATATCACTATTTTCAGCATTACATGCAGAAGCTAAATTCAATAATAAAGAAAAATTTAATTCATACATATCTAAACTGGGAATTTTACCATTATGTATATGCCATACAGGATTATCATAATTTTGAATTTGATTATATTCTCGTGCTAACTCTAAATAATTATCTACAGACTTTGGAATAACATCAAAATATAAACGTTTCGCTCTCTTTGGATGTTGAAAGAGATATAATGCTAAGCTTTCACTAGGAGCATATAATAGCCAATCTTCAATTGATATCCCATTTCCCTTTGATTTTGAAATTTTTTTGCCATCTTTATCAAGAAATAACTCATAACAAAATAGTATAGGAGGATTACTACCTAATATCTTACATATTTCACTAGATAATTCTGCAGAAGGTGTAAGATCCTTACCGTGAGTCTCATAATTAACATTAAACGCAGCCCAACGCATACCCCAATCTGGTTTCCATTGTAATTTACAATTTCCCCCTGTAACAGGAATCTCTATTATTCCATCTTCTGGATCTTTATAAAAAATACTTCCTAACTCAGTATCAATTTTTACTACTGGCACCTGTAGTACTTTTGATGTTTTAGGACATATAGGCAAAAAAGGACTATATGTCTTTTGTCGTATTTCTCCTAAAGTAGGAAGCATTACATCCATTACCTGATCATAACACTTCAATAACAATAATAATTTTTCATCATAAAATCCAGATTTATAAAACTCAGTTGCACTTCTAAAATCATACTCGAAATTAAAAAAATCAAGAAATTTACGTAATAATGCATTCATATAATGCCCATAACTTTCATGCAATCCAAATGGATCTGGAACAACAGTAAGCGGCTTACCTAAATGCTCAACTAATATTTCTTTGTTTACAATATTATCAGGAATTTTGCGCAATCCATCCATGTCATCCGAAACAACTATTAATTTTGTATTAATATTTGGCGATATTTCACGCAATGCATTCATAATAAACGTTGTTCTTAGTACTTCGCTAAAAGTACCAATATGAGGCAATCCCGATGGACCATAACCAGTTTCAAAAACTATCTCCTTTTTATTGTCAAATTTTTGCAAAATTTTTTCTGCTTCTTGAAATGGCCATGAGTTATATTGCATAAACTTTAACTAATCTAACTTAAGTGCAATTTAAATATAACATAAATTTTTTTTATTGAGTAGATATATTTTTAATTAACAAAAAAGCTAGTCCTCCTCCAATTAATAAAAAACTTTATATAACAAAATAATACTTTATTAACTATTTATATTTACAATAAAGCTATGTTACTATATAAAATCAATTTATGATTACATTATTAAACAGGCTCATCCTGCATTATTACGCGATGTTTCATTTTTCTATGTACAATGTTACTAGGTTGATTACTAGCAAATAAAAGCCTGGATTTGATGTATGAATCCACAACCTGATAAAAGGTATCTATGTGATCACGAAAAAAGTGATCTGCTTTTTCTATTACGCAATATTGCATATATTCACTTTTAATAGAATTTTTTAACTTAGAAGCTAATTGAGATACCACACATTCATCTGATATACTATCATTATCACCTTGGACTATTAACCCTGGTATAGGACAAGGAGATAAAAATGAAAAATCATATTTATTTGCTGGAGGAGATACTGCAATAAATCCCTCAATTTCCGGTCTACGCATTACTAACTGCATTGCAATCCAAGCACCAAATGAAAACCCTGCTACCCAAAAAGGAGCTATTGAAGGATTATTATTTTGTAACCAGTCTGCTGCCGTCGCACCATCATTTAATTCCCCAACTCCTTTATCAAAGCTTCCTGTAGATTTACCTACACCACGAAAATTAATTCTCAATACAGAAAAACCATTATTTATAAAAATATTGTACAAATTATAGACAATCTTATTATCCATACTTCCTCCATATTGTGGATGTGGATGAAGAATAAGTGCAAGAGGGGCATTCACATCTTTATTGTGATAATATTTCCCTTCAATCTTACCTGCTGACCCATTTAAAAAAACTTCACGCATTAATCAACGCTCCAATAATTAGTTAAAAACCTACTTTACATAAGGTATATTATAATATATACATAGGGTAATTAAAAAACTTAACTTAATAAAGATATTTTTTTAAATATATTAACTTAAAAATTTATCTAAGTTTGTATACATTCTTATAAGGTTAGCATGTTAATTACAACTAGATTTCGTTATGCTGTAATGTTTATATCAAATTTAGCACATACTGATCAGAAAAAACATAAAACATTAAACATTATACAAGATTTATCTTTATCTAAGGGTTATCTTGAACAAGTAATAACAAAGCTTAAAAAAACAGGATTAATACGTGCAACTAAGGGTCCTGGGGGGAAATATAGCTTAAATATTGCACCAAATTTAATTACACTTAATTTAATATTAGATGCTATAGGAGAAAGGGTTAAAATTACAAGATGTGAGGGAGGTGAATCATCAAAAAGTTGCTTAGTAGATCATTCACAAAAATGCAATACCCATAATTTTTGGAGTAATATGGAATGCTATATAAGAAATTATTTAAGTCATATTTCCATAAAAGATATACTTTCTAATAAGTTCAGATTCGATACCAATAACAATTATATTTATGCTGATTATAATGCAACTTCCTCCATAAATCCAACAATTAAACAACAGTTAAGTAACATGTTATTGTTTGATAATATATACAATCCTTCATCTATGCATAAATTAGGACAGAAAACAAGAAAAATTATTGAAGACACGAGAGAAATAATATCTAAAAAATTAAATACTAAGAAGCATGATATAATTTTTACATCATCTGGTACTGAAGCAAATAACTTAGTATTTAGCAGTACAAAAGATTACCATCATATAATTTCCGCAACGGAGCATTTATCAGTAATAAATAGTGCCATTGCTCCTATAATTATCCCTGTAGATCAAGATGGTATAATATCTTTAAATGAGCTGGTTAATGTTTTGCAAAGCTTAAAAAATGAAAAAATATTAGTATCAGTCATGCTTGCAAATAATGAAACTGGAGTAATTCAACCAATTAAGGAAATTACTGAAATATCTCATAAATTTGGAGCGGTTGTTCACACAGATGCTGTACAAGCATGCGGAAAAATACATATAGATGTATCAGATTTAGGAGTTGATGTTCTCACTATTTCATCACATAAAATTGGAGGATTATCAGGAGCAGGAGCATTATTATTTAATAATTCAGTAATTAATATTCAGCCTACAATATTAGGTGGGTCTCAAGAAAAAGGGTTGCGTGCAGGCACTGAAAATGTAGCAGCTATTTATTCTCTATTATTATCATTAAATAATCTTGATAATTATATACAAAAGATGAACTATATTAAAAATTTACGTAATCAGCTAGAACATGATATAATGCATCTTGTACCATCATGTAAGATATTTGGAAAAAATGCTGATAGATTGCCTAATACTACTTGTATTGCAATGCCAGGTGTTAGTAATGAAGTGCAGTTGATAAAATTTGATCAGAATAATATTGCCATAGGAATAGGATCAGCTTGTTCTTCTGGTAAGGCCAATATCTCACATGTATTATCTGCAATGAATGTTAGTGAACAATTTCTAAGAAACACTATAAGAATTAGCTTAGGAGTTGATACTGAAGAACAGCATGTAAAAAAAATTGTAGATTGTTGGTATGAAATTTATCAGCAATCTCAAAAAATACATTAATAGTCATTGTAGTAGGATTAATGGAAAAGGAAAAAATTATGTACACAGAATTAAAAGATAAAAATCTTAATCTTCCAATATTTTTTGACTATCAATCTACTACTAAAACGGATAACAGAGTTATAGATGCAATGCTTCCATATTTTAAACAGTTTTCTAATCCTCATTCGCGAAGCCACTGTTTTGGATGGAAAGCTGAAGCGGCAGTAGAAAATGCTAGAATGCAAATTTCTGACCTTATTAACGCTGAAGCTAAAGAAATAATATTTACATCTGGAGCAACTGAATCTAATAATTTAGCAATTAAAGGAATAGCTCACTTTTATAAAAATAAAGGTAATCATATAATTACTGCTAGAACAGAACATAAGTGTGTATTAGATTCTTGTCGTCATTTAGAAACAGAAGGATTCCAAGTAACATACTTGGATGTGCAAAAAAATGGAATTTTAGATTTAAATACATTAAAAAATGCTATTAATGATAAAACCATTTTAGTATCAATAATGATGGTCAATAATGAAATAGGCGTTATTCAACCTATTAAAGAAATAGGTGCAATATGTCGCCAAAATGGTATATTTTTTCACACTGATGCAGCACAAGCTTTTGGTAAAATACCAATAGATGTTAATGACATGAATATAGATTTATTAAGTATATCAGGACATAAAATATACGGTCCTATGGGCATAGGAGCTCTTTACATTCGAAAACGTCAACCAAGAGTGCGTATAGTGCCTATTATTAGTGGAGGAGGACAAGAACGTGGAATGAGGTCAGGCACAGTACCTACACCGCTTGCCGTAGGGTTAGGTGAAGCAGCAAAAATTGCTCAAAAAGAAATGAAGGAGGAAGGAATTAGACTTAAAAAATTAAGAGATATGTTATATAATAAAATTATAGAAAATATACCTTATGTTGTGCTTAATGGAGACTATGATCAAAGGATACCTGGGAATCTTAATCTAAGTTTTCCATATGTTGAAGGAGAATCTATAATAATGGCAATTAATGATTTAGCAGTAAGTTCAGGATCAGCCTGTACATCATCATCTTTAGAAGCATCATATGTATTGCGTGCATTAAATATAGAACAGGATTTAGAACATTCATCTATCAGATTTGGAATAGGAAGATTCACTACTGAAGAAGAAATAATGTATGCTGCAGATCTTATTATCAAAAGCATACAAAAATTACGTGAGATCAGTCCTCTATGGGAGATGGTACAAGAAGGTATAGATTTAAAAACTATAAAATGGGATACACATTAGTAATAAAATGATTTACAAGAATATTAAAATTGTTAGTAATTTAAAAAAATTAAAGGAGTAAAATGTTATGAGTTATAGTAATAATGTATTAGAGCATTACAATAATCCTAAAAATGTTGGAACACTTTCAAAAGAAGACAGCGACGTCGGAACAGGATTAGTAGGAGCTCCAAGTTGTGGAGATGTAATGAAATTACAAATTAAAGTTGATAATAATGGTACAATTACTGATGCTAAATTCAAAACCTTTGGTTGTGGAGCTGCAATTGCTGCTAGCTCATTAGCAACAGAATTAATAAAGGGTAAAAATATTGATGAAGCAATTCAATTAAAAAATACCGTTTTAGCAAAAGAATTGTCTCTACCTCCAGTCAAAATACACTGTTCTTTACTTGCAGAAGATGCTGTTAAAGCTGCAATTAATGATTATAAACATAAGCAAGTAAATAAAGTATCAAATACTAATCATAAAAATACTAACATTGACTAAGGTTTTTCATGAAAAAAAATATTTCTGTAGAAAATATAGAAAATACTGCTGTAACTCATATTCACCCCCCTATTATAGTTACAGAGAAAGCTCTAAATAGAATTAAAAACCTTATCACAACAAAACAAGATAATTGTATTGGTATTAGAATTATAGTAAAACAAAAAGGATGTTTTGGATTTAAATACAGTATCGAATATGCTTACGAAATCAGACCTTTTGAAGTAAAAATTGATAAAGTATACGGTAACGTTAGTTTTGTTATACTAATTGAACCAAAAGCAATGATGTTTATTTCTGGAACAACTATCGATTATTATGAAGATATGTTATCATCAGGATTTACTTTTAAAAATCCTAATGAAAAAGGACGATGTGGATGTGGAGAAAGCTTTTATGTGTAAGGATTATTTTGCACTGTTGCAACTTCAAGCATCTTTTTTTATAGATTCAAAGCTTCTTGAACAAAATTATATAGCAGCACAAAGCACTTACCATCCTGATTGTTTTAGTTTACAAAGTGACAAGCAATTAGCATTAAAATATATTTCAAAAATAAATAAAGCTTATCAAATTCTAAAATCTCCATTAAGTAGAGCAGAATATATATTACAACTTAAAAACATAAAATTAAATAATGATGATGATCAATGTATTATAAAAGAAGTCTTTCATATTCAAGAATCAAGTCAAAATCTTAATAATGAAATACTTACATGCATTCAAAACATAGAATTTTCTTTTTCAAACAACGATCTTTATGAAGCTGCAAAACAAACAAGAAAATTAAAGTACCTCAGTAAAGGTAACACTTATGCAGCTAATTAACATTATAGATTCCAAAAATAACAATTCTATGGCGTTTGGCATTGATTTAGGTACTACAAATTCTCTTATTGCAATGACTGATAATGATGGACAAGTAGTAATTTTTAAAGATAAAAACAATCAATCACTTATCCCTTCAGTCGTTAATTATGGAAATAATTGCATTAAAGTTGGTTATGATGCTGACAAAAATCATGAATCAACATTATACTCAATAAAACGTCTCATGGGAAAAAATATCACTGATATTCAAAATTTAAATTTACCATTTAACATAGTAAGTAACAATAATGGTAATGATATTAATTTAATAGTTTGCAATCATTCAGTAACTCCTATAGAAGTATCTTCAGAAATTTTAAAAAAATTATGTAACATTGTAAAAGATAACATTGGAGTTACAGTACAAAAAGCAGTAATTACTGTTCCTGCGTATTTTAATGACATAGCAAGAAAAGCAACAAAAGACGCAGCTAAACTTGCAGGAATAGAAGTTTTAAGATTATTAAGTGAACCTACAGCCTCAGCACTTGCGTATGGTATTGAGCAAGTTGATACTCAAGGTATCTATGTAGTATATGATTTAGGTGGAGGAACTTTTGATATTTCAGTACTTAAATTACACAAAGGAGTTTTTCAGGTATTAGCTACAGGTGGAGATACAAACTTGGGGGGTGATGATATCGATTACAGTTTGGCTGAATTTATTTTACAAAAATATCAAAATATTTTTTCAACAAATATTATCTTAGATAAAAAATTATTTAATAATCTAGTATTAGAAGCACAAAAAATAAAAATATTCTTGACCAATAACGATTATGGACATTTTGCATTTAATATACAAAACAAGTTATTTGAATGTACAATCACGAAACAAGATCTCAATAACATCATCATGCCGTTAATAAACAAAACTTTACAAATAGTTACAGATACTCTTGCAAGTGTTAATATAAATTATCATCATATATCTAAGGTACTTTTGGTTGGAGGTTCAACAAAGACTCCAATGATAAAGAACATGTTAAATAATCTTTTTCCAAATAAAATATTTGATAACATTAATCCAGAAGAGGTTGTTGTCACTGGTGCTGCACTTCAAGCATACTATCTTTCAAATCCACATATAAATAATAAGAGCATATTAATCGATGTACTACCTTTATCTTTAGGACTTGAAACAATAGGAGGGATTGTTGAAAAAATAATACCACGTAATACACCAATTCCCACATCTGCCATTCAAGAATTTACTACATATGTAGATGGTCAAACTTCTATACAAATACATATATGTCAAGGCGAGCGTGAAATGATATTTCATAATAAATCTTTAGCAAAGTTTGATTTAAAAAATATACCACCACTACCTGCAGGACAAGCAAGAATTAAAGTAGAATTTTCTGTCGATGCTGACGGTTTATTAACTGTCTCAGCACAAGAAGACTCTACAGGGATCAAAAAGTATGTTGAAATTCAATCAACATACAACCTAACAAATCAAGAGATAGAACAACATATATCAGAATCTCTAGAAAACTTTGATCAAGATATGCAATTAAGATACTTATCTGAAATAAAAATTAAAGGACAAAATATGATAAAAATAATAAAAGATAATTTAGTAAAAAATAAAGATTCAATAGAAAAATCCGAAAGAAAAGCAATTAACAATGCGATTCAAAAATTGCAACATACTCTATTAAGTAACAACATAAATAATATAGAAAATGCTATTAATAGTCTCGTATTAAAATCTTCAAATTTTATGCAACAAATGATTCTGGATTTAAAAAAATCTATTAATAATTAAATACACGGAGATATTTTATGCCATTCGTTACTTTTACTTTTCCAGATGGAAGCAAACATACTTTCCAAGCTTATGAGGGAGAAACTCTACTAACATTAGCACATAGAAATAACGTCAATTTAGAAGGTGCTTGTGAAGGATCTTTAGCATGTTCTACCTGCCATCTAATCATTGATCCATCATGGTACAGTGTAGTGGAAAAATATAATGAGTTATCAGATGAAGAAAATGACATGCTTGATCTTGCATTTGGGTTAACAGAAACTTCAAGACTTGGGTGTCAAATTATGATTACTAAAGAACTTGACGGACTATGTGTAACATTGCCAAGTGAAACCAGAAATATTTCTTTCAATAATAATGAAAATTAAACAAAAATCAATATATCAAAAATGTACATGAAAATTATCATTTGCATACATTAAGCATTAGTACATTTTACATCTGGAGCTTTGATATATAATTACCTCTTTTTAATTTTCACTTATGTTTACCTAAGATTTTTTATTAATTTTCTGCAAAGATATAACTAAAAATCAGGTTATAGCTTTGTTAATATTATAAAATATAATCATTTTTATAAATAATCTTTCCTTTATTTATCAATTTTTAAATTATTAATAAACATTACACAAAATATGTCTATTAAAAATTTTATCAATTTTATAATATTTACTTATAGTAGTGTAATGTTAATAATTTGGTAGTAATACATAAAAAAAAACTTGTATATCATATTGAATATTATACTTATTTACATCAGCTAGTAATTTCTTGCTAATTAATAACTTATAAGAAATTCGTTATTAATTTTATAAATAAAAACCTATCAGAATATCATTCTTGTATTAGTTATATTATATTCAAAAATTATATAAATACTATAATGTACATTATAAAAAATACTAGTTAATAAAATGGTACTATAGCATCATTTTATAAAAACATAAGTACTTAAAATAAGATCTCATAAAACTTACAATATACACAAAATATTCAATTTTTTATTTATAATAAAAAATATATACATAACTAAAATTATTGTAAATAATCTATAAACAATGATATATTAAAAAAGGTAAAATCATAAAATACATAATTAACTAAAAAAATTTAACAATGAGATATGCATGGCTAAAAAAATACTAAATATAACTGCTTTAATATTAGCATTATTTTCAATATATTTATTAGCATGTTTTTTTATAAAATCACAAATTCAGCAACAATTAAATCATTTGAAATCACATATAAATCCTTATGCATCATTCTCCTATGATAGTATATCATTTAAAGGATTTCCTAAACAAAAGGTCTATATTCAGAATATAAAAATTAGCATTCAATCATTGGATATAATCTTATCTATTTTATTAACATATAATATATTTAATAATTCAATCAATATAGAAATCCCGGATAAATTTCTAGCAATACAAGATTCTAAAAATAATGCTGCTATATGTAAAGTGAATGCACAATACTATATCAAACCCTCTAATAATTTATTACTTAAGATCTTAAAATTTAATAGTTTTTTTGGATTAATCAAAACACCACATACCTACCTTGCTGACTTTATATATCAAGATAACGGTATAACTTGCAACAATATTGTAGTTATGAAAAAAAATTACTTGCACATTTCAACAATTCTAAATAAGCAAAAATCCAATACTAATTATAAAATAAATATTGATATTAATGATAACCAGAACCAAAGTTTTATAGTGAAAGACTTAAGTATCAATATAAATAATATTAAGAATTACTATAATGTAAAAATTAATATTCCTAATATCACATTAAATAATAAATATTTTAATATATTAGTTAATGGTAATGTATTATTTCCTATCTTTAACGCATTAATAAATAATAAATTTTTCATATATGATGGGTTAATAACTTTTAAAATCAACAACTATAAAAACGCACTAAAATTTTTATTTGAGCAGTTTAATAATATTACTATACCTAACATAGATTTGTCACTTCCATCACATTATTTAGAAAATATATATAAAACATTATACGAAGCTGCTAATGTCAAAGATAATAATAATATCGCTATTACACTAAAAGGAAATACTAGCAATAATACGTTACTAATTGGATCACTATCTTATGAAGAATTTTTAGCAAAAATATTAGTTAATACATCTACACATAAAAAAGAATAAAATATATTCATACATAGATATTCACTCAATAGCTTAACAAAAACATTAGAACCACAAAAAGCACTACTGTAATATTATAATAAGTGATTTAGTGTGCTCATCATAGTGTACTTTAAAATTTTTGTGTAATAAAATCATGCAACAAAATAATAAAAAGTTTTATCATCTACATATTCGATAAACTCTTGAGTAGCAAATAAAATGCAATACCTTGTACAAGAAAGAAAAAATACGTTTCTAATTCTATAAACATTTTATAACATTAACAAAATAATTCTTTAAATTACTAAGAAACACTCATCTGCATAGACAAATTAGATCAAGATTTTTTATAAAGACAATAAAATATTTATAAATAGTTGCTAAAAATGCATAAGCATATTATATAAAAAATCATATAATATTTAATTATATTTTTACTTTTATAAAGAATAAATTGGGTTTTAATACGATTAAATAATATTATACTAATTAATATGAATAGCATAGTACAAAAAATAATAATATTACTATTTTTAGTATGTATTACTCCATCATATTTTGCTTTTTCTTTTTCATTGGATAATACATTAACTAATAATAATATGGAATTACGTGCTATAAAATTGTTCCAAACAATTCAATGTCTTGTATGTTCAGGTGAGTCAATTTATGAATCTCAATCACAATTTGCTCATAATATGCGTACAACAATAAGAAATTATATCACTAATGGGTATACAGATAAACAAATTATAATTGAACTTAGAAAATTATATGGTAATAAAATTTCCAATATACCACCTTATAATAGTAAGACTTATCTATTATGGATATCACCAATACTTATAATTTCTTTCCTTATCGTTATAGTGGTAATGAAAATAAAATTGCTTAATAGTTAAAAACATAACAATTATTTATAATACATATACCAATACTTACTGGATTTTAAAATCTTTGTATAAATTCTTAAATAACCAAAAAAAATTTTCCTTAAAATCAAGAAACTATAAAGGCAACTTACTTATCTTTACATAAAAGATAATAAGTTATATATAATGATCTCTTATATTAAGTATATAAATTTAATAACAGTTTCTTCAAAAAAGACAATTATTTTATTATAATAAATTCATTAAATACTAAGATATTTTTGTACATTAGAGCTTAATCTATCACCTTCTAATATATTAAAATTGGTGCTTTTACCGTATCATAAATAGGTTCTTCTTCCTTCTGAATTGATGCTTTTACGTTATTAAATACTCTGTTGTTTTTAACTGACTTTGTAGTAGCAAATGTGTCACTCTTACTAGTAACATTTTTCTTATAATTGTTAAAATGTGTTGTCATAAACATACCTACATTAATTTGTATTAAATTAGACTTCTAGTAATACTTTTACTTAAGATGATTTTTTATCGTTAAAATTGTAATTTTTGCCATAATATAATGACAAGTAATAACATCATAAAATTAAAAATCTTAATTGCTAATTTACTTGCTGCACTTAATTAATGATTATTTTTGTTAAAATATTTTAAAACTATACTGATATATAATTTTTATATACATATCATGGTACTAATTGTTTTAATTTTATAAGTATTCTAACTTGCTTTAAATTAAACTTTAATACCTATAATTATAAATAACTTGAAAATTTCTTACTTAAGTAAACCATTTTATTACCTATCTATAATAATGATACTTAACAAAAATCTTAATCTTATTATGATTTATATAACACACAACTTTAAGTTGAATTTAATATTACTCTTTACAGTCATTAAATTAAAAAATAATCTTATTATTATAGTAAAACTAATTTATTAAATAATTATTAAAAATCATATTTAACATAATATTACTAAAATCATTGAAAATTAAAATTAATCCAGTAGTTTCAATTTCTAATTTAAAAATATAAAGAAAACAATAATAGAAAGAAGAAAAAGCCTACCTATGCTACAATGAATCCAGTTAAAAATAACAAGGCATATTCTTTTTTGTTGCACTATA
Organism: Neoehrlichia mikurensis; assembly: GCF_019186785.1. GTDB lineage: Bacteria > Pseudomonadota > Alphaproteobacteria > Rickettsiales > Anaplasmataceae > Neoehrlichia > Neoehrlichia mikurensis. The sequence continues at coordinate 1,022,394 of NZ_CP066557.1, read as the reverse complement.
ACTCTTCTGATTATTAAAAGAATTACTAACTTAATCAATAAAACTATTTAATAAAGATGTTTTGTTATCTAAATGCAAGTATTTATCTATTTATTATTCAAATAAATTTGTTGTTTATCTGTTATACTTTAATGAACTTTATTAAAAAATCAGATTAAAAACAAATAATATTAGAATATTTGTATTACTAACTCTTATAATATAAGATCAAAAAATTAATACCTATAAAGGTTTTTCATATATCCAATATTGCAAATATCCTGCTTATATTCAATATGTCTTATTAAGCACAATCAATAAAAAAGATGATAATCTTAAAAAAGAATGGGATCACATAACAGTAAAAAAAATAATATAATTGACAAATACATAATAATAACAAGCCTTGCTAATTTTTATAATTAGAAGCTATTAGAAAAAAGTTGCGGGGACTGGATTTGAACCAATGACCTACAGGTTATGAGCCTGTCGAGCTACCAGACTGCTCCACCCCGCGAAAAATACTAAAAAAGTATAGCCTTAAGCGTATATTAAAATATATATTGTAGCAAGTACTTTTTATAAAAATTATTACTACATAGCACGATTTGCACAATTTTGTACAAATTCTATATATACAAAACTATCAAATACCTTTCCAAGAAATATCTTTACTACCTTTAATATCAAACAAATTTAATACTTTTCTTATAGAATGATCAACTAAATCATCTATTGTGGTTGGTAAATTATAAAATGATGGTATAGGAGGTGCAATAACAGCACCAATTTCACTTAAAGTACTCATATTTCTTAAATGTCCTAAATGTAAAGGAGTTTCTCTAATCATTAAAATAAGTTTTCTTTTTTCCTTCAGCATAACATCAGCAGACCTTGTTAATAAATTAGATGCAAGACTGCAAGCAATTTCAGACATAGTATTAATTGAACAAGGTACAATTATCATACCTTCTACTTCAAAAGAGCCACTAGCTATAACTGCACCAACATTATGAACATCATGATAAAATGAACACAATTGCCTTAAATTATCAATAGCATCCTGTCCTTGCTCATGCCCTAAAGTTATCTTTGCAGAATCAGTAATAACAAGATGTACTTCATAACATGTCTCAGTTAGTATACGCAATAAGCGCACTGCATAAATAGAACCAGACGCACCAGTAATACCAACAATAATACGTTTATTCATCTAAGTTAACAAGCATACCTAAAGCTTTTTTATAAGTTAGTAGTAGCATTTCATGTTCTGTAAAATCACTATTATCCATTTTTCTTAATTTTACTATTTGCCTCATTACTTTAGGATGAAAACCTTCATTTTCTGCCTCACTATATACATTACGAATAGATTCACCTATCTCTGCTCTTTCCAATTCTAATCTTTCAATTCTTTCAATGTACTGCTTTAAACTTTGATCTATTATTACATCACCATCTGGCAATATACCAACTTCCATGAAAAACCCCTACCATCACCTATTTTAAATAAGTATATCAGCAATCTTATCTAAATCAACACCAACTATTTTTATGATGACATTATTTAAAAAATCACTATGAAGCATTATTATACACAAATACATTATTTTATTTAGTAATTTATAATCTAAAATTATGTTTGTATACAATATAGATTATTCTATCTTATTGATTATCTCTTAACATACTTATATTATAAAAATGCAAGCATAACTTTTTACATTAAATCTTAATAAAATTAGTGTTAACCATTTTATAAATTTATATGTAATACAAATTTTAAACAAATATCACATATTAAAATATGTTAAATCAAGTTAACTTTTATTTATAGTATATTTAACATTCTTATAAGCAACTTTTTAACACTAAAATTAGCAATTATATATTACTTTACGTAACGTAACATTAATAATCAATATTGTGTAATATAAAATATTAGTATTCATCTTACATCAGATATAATTATATTATCTTCTTGCCAGATTCTTGCCAATTTTGTAAAAAGCTTTCTAATCCAATATCCGTCAGTGGATGAGTAAAAAGTTGCTTAAATATTGTAGGAGAAATTGTAACTATATCAACACCTATTTTTGCAGCATTAACAACATGTAAAGGATTTCTTATAGATGCTGCTAACACTTGCGTAGTAAAGTTATTATATTGTGAATAGACATGACATATATCTTTAACTACCATTAATCCATCATAACTTAAATCATCTAATCTACCTATAAATGGCGAAATAAAATAAGCTCCAGCTTTTGCAGCTAATATTGCCTGCGCTACAGAAAAACATAATGTAACATTTACTTTAATATTATATTCATAAGATAACACTTTACAAGCACAAATACCATCATATGTCATCGGTAATTTTACTACTATATTACAAGAAATATCTGCTAATTTTAATCCTTCCTTTATCATATCATCACAACATGTTGATATTACTTCAACACTAACAGGCCCTTTCACTATACTACATATTTTTGATATTAAATCATTACATACTTTATTACTACTCGATTTAGATAAAAGTATTGGATTTGTTGTAATGCCATCTATTAACCCAGTGGAATTACATTTTTCAATACAATCTATATCAGCAGTATCAAGAAATATTTTCACAATTTAGTACCTTATTAATAAACTTCAAATCTTGACTTAGAATATTAAATAATAACTTATTATCAATAACATTAGGTATATTATCTTCAAAAAGATTTTTTATTTCTTTTAATCTCTTAATATTACTTTTATTATAAACAAATGCTATATCAGCAACAATATTACACATATTATCATATACACTTAAAATAGCACTTGCAGCTATTACATTAGTAGTAACATTAAATATATCATTAAGTATCACAAATCCTGGGCATAAGTTCATAATAAATTTTTCATGATTAGGCATAATAACAAGCTTACCATTATTAGTAGATGTAGATAATGAGTAAATGTTATCAAATATTATTTCACAATCTGGTGTTGTAAATTTTACAGTAATACTTTGCACAATTCATACCATCCTATTTTATTGATTCTGCCTTTTTTATTGCATCATTTATATTACCTACCATATAAAATGCTGATTCAGGTAAATCATCATATTCCCCTTCTACTAAACCTCTAAAACCTTTAACTGTATCTTCTAAAGATACAAGCTTACCAGGAGAATTAGTAAATACTTCAGCAACATGAAAAGGCTGTGATAAAAATTTCTGTATTTTTCTTGCTCTTGCAACTAATAGTTTATCATCTTCTGAAAGCTCATCCATTCCAAGAATAGCTATTATATCCTGCAAAGATTTATAAGTCTGCAATATAAATTGTACATCTTTTGCCACTTTATAATGCTCTTCTCCTACAACTTCTATAGAAAGAGCTTGAGACGTAGAATCTAACGGATCAACAGCAGGATATATACCAAGTTCAGAAATTTGCCTTGAAAGAACAGTTGTTGAATCAAGATGAGAAAAAGAAGTTGAAGGAGCAGGATCTGTTAAATCATCTGCTGGGACATATATTGCCTGCACTGATGTAATAGATCCTTTACATGTAGAAGTAATTCTCTCTTGCATTGCACCCATTTCAGAAGCTAAAGTTGGCTGATAACCGACAGCAGAAGGAATCCTTCCTAACAGGGCTGATACTTCAGAACCAGATTGAGTAAATCTAAATATATTATCAATAAAAAACAATACATCTCGGCCCTCAGTATCCCTAAAATATTCAGCCATTGTTAAAGCTGTTAAAGCAACCCTCATTCTAGCACCAGGTGGCTCATTCATTTGTCCATATACTAAAACTGCTTGAGATTTTTCAGGACAATTAATATTTATTACTCCTGATTCTATCATTTCACGATAAAGATCATTACCTTCACGGGTACGTTCCCCAACACCAGCAAAAACAGAAAATCCCTCATGAGCTTTTGCAATATTATGTATAAGTTCCATAATTAAAACTGTTTTTCCAACCCCAGCTCCACCAAATAACCCAACTTTTCCACCTTTTAAATAAGGTGCCAATAAATCTATAACTTTAATCCCTGTTGTTAGTACTTCTGTTGCAACTTTTTGATCTACTAATAACGGGGGAGAAGAATATATAGGACGAACAGAGGAATTCTGTATTAAAGGAAGATCACCACATCCATCTATTGTATTACCTAATACATCAAAAATTCTACCTAAAACTTGCCTCCCAACAGGTACAGATATAGGATAGCCTGTATCAACAAACTCGTCACCTCTAGACAGCCCATCAGTACTTTCAATTGCTATACATCTTACCACACCACCACTAATATGTTGCGCAACTTCTAATGTAATTTTTTTCCCATTATAATCCAACTTACTTTTCAAAGCATTTAGCACTGCTGGAACTTGATCATTTTTAAATTTTACATCTACAATTGCAGGCATAACTTTCACTACTTCTCCAATAGCATTAGTTATACTTTGTTTTTGTATTTTTTTTTCCTCACTCATCAACTCCTCACTACCCTACATTAGTATAAACACTAATACATAATACTAAAATCTCAAAAAAATTGTACTTAAAATTAATTATAATCCCATAAAGGACCTCATTATTTAAATGGTGCCCCTGGCCGGACTTGAACCAGCACATCCTTGCAGATAATAGATTTTGAGTCTACCGCGTCTACCATTCCGCCACAAGGGCTGCTTATTAAGTAAAAGAGTAACAATACTACAAACAATTTTTATAAAGTCAATTCAAATTCAATATCATAACACCAAATATTATACAACATATAGATTTATTAAAATAAAAACTACAAATACCTACTATTACAGTTACTTTAAATTCTCTAATAATAGCCGAATTTTTTAGAAATAATAAAAGTCAAGATTATTAGATTTATCAAATATTTATCTAATCTTGATCAAAATATTAGTCATATAGTAATAATCTCCTCTATATTACAAATATTATCTTCTGAAATGCTTATCAATATAAGATATTTGACATGTAAAGGATCTATTTATATCAGTACAAGTAATATATTTACCAGCACTTGCATTTATTATAGAACCTTTATATAGTAAATATACTTATTGATAATTTTTGAAGTGTTAAAAAAATTAATCAATAAATACTAGTAATAACATTATTTACTAATTTTATTGAAATAATATTCAGTTAAGTATAAACATGATAGCTTGCTATTATAAATAAAGTTTAAATAAGTATTCAGGAGTTATGTCTAGTTATTTATTAAATGAAGAAATTAGTAATTTGCTAATAAAAGCACTTGAAGACAAGGACTCCCTTGCTATAAAAAATATCATCAATAAAGTTGATAATGTTCAAATTGCTTATTTTCTAATTACCTCTACATATCAATACCGCAAGGAACTATTGCTTAATATTAATGATAAATTATTATCTGAAACGTTAGTACATCTTGTTCCTGAATTACATCAAGAAATTATAAATATTGTAAAAATAGAAAAATTTGCTTTTTTAATTTCAGATCTTGATACAGAAGACATTGTTACAATCATTGAAGGATTATATCAAGAAGAGCAAACTAAAATCCTTAATTTATTACCTAATGACAAAGCTATATTTATCAAAGAATTATTATCTTATCCTGAGCAAAGCGCCGGAAGATTAATACATAAGGATATCGCAATAGTACCAGAGCACTGGAATATTAGCCAATTAATAGATTATCTATGTAATAGTGGAAAATCAAACAATAAATTTTATGAAATTTTCGTCATTAATTCTAAATTACAACCCATAGGGATGATAAGCCTTGATGTTATTATACGCGCAAATAAATATCAGCTTATACGTCAGCTTATGAATACCGACATAAAAATTATAAAACCAGGTATAACACAAGAAGAAGTATCAGAAATATTTCGGAAATATTCATTATTATCTGCTCCAGTAGTTAATAAAAAAGGTCATATTATTGGCTCAATACTAATACATGATATTATTAACGTCATACAGCAAGAAGCAGAGCAAGACGTATTACATCTTGGTATGGTCTCAAATAATGACATCAATTCTTCCTTGTTTAAGACTGTTATTAAAAGGCTTCCATGGTTAGCTATAAATTTACTTACTTCTACTATAAGTTCAATGGTCATTAATCTTTTTAGTAATACAATTAAGCAATTTGTAGTATTATCTGTCATTATGCCAATAATTGCATCAATGAGCGGTAATGCTGGGTTACAAGCATTAACAGTTACAATAAGAGCTTTAGCAACAAAACAAATAAATTATAGAAATTCTCATAGATTATTAATGAAAGAATTATGTGTAGGATTTTTTAATGGATTAGTGCTCGCATCAATAGCATCAATGATAATAATCATAAGATTTCATAATATAACAATGGAAATATTATTTAGCATTTCAATGATAATTACATTTTCTATTGCTACATTTTTAGGAGCATCAATTCCTATAATTCTTAATTTTTTTAAGTCTGATCCAACAGTATCATCATCTATAATAATATGTGCTGCTAGTGATACTATATCTTTTTTAATATTTTTAGGATTATCAACTATATTTCTTATGTAATTTATAATATATAATTTAATGAAAGTTGTAGCTTATTATTACATAATACTACATATAATATATTTTTAAAATACTAAAATCTTATAGTGTGTATAGATAAATATATGTTTACAACATAAAAAATAAAATACTTAGAATGCCATAACGTTATTACATACTTATCACTTTAATATCTAATTAAGCATATTATCATCATTTATTAATAAAAGCAAGTTATACCGAAATATGTAAATAAATCAAAATACTTTTAAAAAAACTAGTAAATTTAAAATAAACATAATAAATACATATTAAATTTTATGCAGCATTAGTTATTTTTGATAATTATATTATAGCAAGACTCATTCAGAAAAATTTATTCAGGTTAAAAGAAATAACTAAAAAACTCATTTAAATTACTTACATAGTACACATATAAGAAGTAAGCAATTAACTTATGACTTTGTTGTCCTGTTTTTATGACTTTTATTACTTCTATTTTATTTTCTTTCTATTGTTTACTAGGTATAAAGATATTTTATAAAAACATAAAAAAATATACAAAAAGTTAATGTATAAAATATAACTTGATACTCAAACAAACACAAATTAGAAATATTAATAATAGTATAAGTTGTCTTAATTTTTTATAAAAAATTAATATCTAAAAATAGTAAAAGATTAAATGATTTTTTTATATATTCACTAATTTTATACAGTCCATTAAATAAAAATTATCTACTGCAATCAAAATTAAGTTTTTACTTAATTATTTAGTATACGCTAAGTTTATAATAACCTTATTTTTTATATAAAAACCTAATTACGCTAATATTTTTTATTTTCATACGATTACTTATATTACTCAGATCACTTATCCTAAAAATTTTATTTCCCATTCAAGATCTATATTAAATTTATTTTTAACTTTATCTCTAACCTTATTTCCAAGATTTTCTAAATCTCCAGCAGTAGCATTATTATAATTTACTAAAAAATTACAGTGCTTATCAGACACCATAGCTCCACCCATTTTCATTCCTCTACAACTAGCAGCATCTATTAATTCCCACGCTTTATATCCTGTAGGATTCTTAAAAGTTGACCCTCCTGTTTTGACTCTAATAGGTTGATCATGATTTCTTTTACATATCAATTTATCCATCGTGCTTGCAATAACATCTTTTTGCAATTTTTTACCAATAAACGTTGCTTCTATAAATATCCAGTTATTATTTAATGAATTTCCACGATAATAATATCCTATATCATTTTTTGATAAAACATGAATATTCCCATTTTCATCAATTGCCTTAACAGATTGTAATACTGAAGATATATCATACCCATACGCTCCAGCATTCATAGCAATTGCTCCTCCTACTGTACCAGGTATTCCCACCATAAATTCAAATCCAGAAATACCATTGTTTTTTGCAAAAACCGCAAGATTAGCAAGCAACACAGCACAACCAACAGTAATAGTAGTAGCATTACAAAATATATTTGTAAATCCTTTCCCTAATTTTACTATTGCCCCTTTAATCAATCCATCTCTTATAATAAGATTCGAGGCCACTCCTATTACATTAACTTGAAAGTCTACACTTTTAATAAAATAAGATAGATCATCAATATTTGCTGGTTTAAATAAAACCTCAGCAATACCACCAACATTAAACCAAGTCATATTTTTCATTTGAACTCCTTTACGGTATTGCCCTAATACAGGAGGTAACTCTTTACATATCATCAACTATACAAATAATACATTCTTCAACAACATCATACCTGTTCTACTTTTAAATAACATATTTTAATATGTATTAAAATACATACCTGATATATACTCAATGCTATTTATATAAAAAATAAATAATAGCACTCACATCATTATCTAAAATGTTATTTATATATCATCCTAATAATAAAATTAATAATTATCAAGATTTATCAATTGTGTCATATAATAATATAAGTATTTAAAATAATTTTTTTTCATTACAATGTGTTTTATTAATTAAAAATATTTTATACACTAATATGTACATAAAGATTCATTTACTTAAAATTAAGTAGCTTATTTTTTAATTCTACACCCATTTCAAATCCTACTTTTTTTGCCTCACTCTCTAAAAATTCACGTTCTAAAAATAATATGCTATTACTATCAGAAAGCATACATCTCATACGTAGGATATCATCATCAATATATTTAGCAAAAGCAGCTAATGGTGTATTACAAGAACCATCAACTGCCTTCATAAAAGCCCTCTCTGCCATAATACTCATATAAGATTTATAATCATTTAAACGCTGTACTATAGATAAAATCTTATCATCATTTGCTCTACATTGAATACATATTGCACCTTGCCCTACTGCACTTAACATTATACCTGAATCAATAACTTCACTAATAACTTCCTGCTTCCCTATTCTATTCAATCCAGCTTCAGCAAGTATAATAGCATCAAGATTTTTAGATTTTTCAATTCTTGTATCAATATTACCTCTTAAAGGAACAATACGTAAATCAGGTCTTAAGGCAAGAAGCTGAACCTTTCTTCTAATTGAAGATGTCCCAATAGTAGCATTAAAAGGAAGTGATTCTATACTACTATATTTTGATGAAATTAAAACATCATATGGTGAATTTCTTTTAAGAATACATGGAATTACTAAGTTATCAGAAAAAAAAGCAGGAACATCTTTAACTGAGTGTACAGCAATATCAATTTCATTTCTTAATAATGACTCTTCTATTTCTTGTAAAAATAGAGCCTTTCCTCCTATTTCATATAAAGGTACATCAACAGCATTATCGCCTGAAGTTTTGATTTTTATAATTTGTATAATAAGCTCAGGATTTTTTTTTAATAATAATTCCACCTCATATACTTGCCTCATTGCAAGTAAACTTCCTCTTGTTCCTATTTTTATCTCCATTTCTTATTACATTGGTGTCTTATATTAACATATTATAAAACTCATAAAACCTGTACAACTTTATATTATACCTATTACAGATAAATTCACTCTAAATAATATTATAATACAATAGATCTACATCATAAAGAATTGAGATGTTTTTTTTCCACATTATGAAAAAAAATTGTATGTTATTACTATAACAAATAATTCTCATTAAAATTATCTTTATCGTTATATAAATGCATTGTTATAATGTTAGTATATAGCATTTATCTTATATTATATATCCTAACATTTTAGTAGCTTCTATATTAATAGCATTTCTCAAATAAAAAAAAAGATACAATATTTCAAATATTTTAATAACACTACTAATAGTAAGTAAAAACCATGCGCCCTATAACTAAAGCTAAATTATTCTTTAATTTTATACATCAATTACGTAACAAAATTATATTTTATCTTATTATTAAAATAACACATCACCTTTCTTAGTAAAATAAATTTTTTATTATATTAAAATAATAAACACTTAAACTTAGAACTAAAATTATTCACTATATGAATCACATTCTAATATCATAGACCCAGTCCCATGTACAGTAAATAACTCTAATAATAATACATGAGGTATTCTACCATTAATAATATGAGCCAACCCGCAAGTTTCCTTAACAAATTTTATACACGTTTGCAATTTTGGAATCATACCTTCATTAGCAATTCCTTTGTATATCAAATTTTCAGCTTCATTAATTGAAATTTCAGAAAGTAAATTCCCATCACCATCACTAACACCATTAACATCTGTTAAAATAATTAATTTAGCTGCAGATAATGCATTAGCAATTGCCCCTGCAACTAAGTCAGCATTTACATTATAAGTTGCTCCATTTTCACCACCACACACAGGCGCTATTACTGGTATAAAGTCAGATTCTTCCATAAAAAATAGTAGATCTGTATTTACTTCACTAGGTTCACCTACAAAACCTATATCCAAAATTTTTTCTACATTATTCGATTGATCATCTTTAAAAGTACAGCAAATCTTCTTGGCCTCTACTAAATTTGCATCTTTTCCACTTAATCCAATAGCATAACCTCCTGATTTACTTATCAATTGTGTAATATTTTTATTTATTAAACCACATAATACCATCTCTACAATTTCTAATGTATCAGCATCTGTAACTCTCAAACCATTAATAAATGTACTTTCTTTACCAAATTTTTTCAAAACTTCATTAACCTTATTACCTCCTCCATGTACTACTATTGGATTGATACCTAACTGTTTTAGCAATACTATATCATGAGCAAAGCTTTCAGCTAAATTTTTATCTATCATAGCAGCACCACCATATTTTATTACAAATGTTTCACCTGAAAACTGCTGTATGTACGGAAGAGATTCTGATAAAATTTTTGCTTTATTTAACCATTCATCATTTTTATTAAATTGGTCAACATTGAATTCCATTTTTTCATACTTATTATTTGGAATATTGTGTAATTTCATAAACCGACTCCCATTTATTAACCTTTAAATTTTATAACATTCCTAACATTTAAATTGATTATTTTATTATGTAATACACTAATTCTTTTATTCCTTTTCTATCTTTACTACTAACAGTCATTATAGGATCAAGTAAAAAATCTAACCCTAGTAATTTTTTTTTTACAATACATAAAATGTCAGATAATTTTTCACATGATACTTTATCAATTTTTGTTAAAACTACATAATAAAATATTTGATGAATTTCTAACCAATTAATGAAATCTAAATCTATTTCTTTTAATCCTATTCTAGAATCTATAAGCAAAATTAATTTTTGTAAATTCTCTCTATGTAATAAATAATATTCCATAAGATTAATATAATTAATAATCAAATTTTTACCTGCTTTTGAATAACCATATCCTGGTAAATCAACAAGCATCATAGATCCCTGATTAATTAAATAAAAATTAATTTGTTTTGTACATCCTGGCAATGAAGATACTTTTGCATTTTTTTTATTTTTAGTTATTGCATTAATTAAACTAGACTTTCCAACATTTGATCTTCCAACAATCGCAGTTTCAGGAACCAAAGAATTAGGAAAGGAACTTTTATTAATAGCGCCAATAACGAATTTACAATCCAACATTACAAATTTTACTTTATTTAACCAAAAACAATAACTATTACACAATAAAATTTTACAATTAACTTTATCAGTGCTAAGATAAGGCATTAGTATTATACTATTTAGTAACATAATAACTATTTTCAATCTATAAAGCTATGAATTTTGAACATAACCTAGAAGAATTATCAAAAAAGTTCCATATGCTAAAAGATAAATTAGCTAATCCTAGCAACTTGAATGTTCAAGAATTTGTTAATGCATCAAAAGAATATTCAGATTTATTATCTATAATTGAAGTTTTAGATCAATATAATGCTTTAAAGAAAGAAATTTCAGAACTAGAAGAATTAATAAATAATCCAGATAATGATTATGAGCTTCGTGTTCTTGCAAAAGAAGAGTCTCAAAATAAACAGAAACAGTTACCTAAATTAAAGCATAAATTAACATTGTCATTATTACCAAAAGATAAAGATGATTCTCGTAATGCAATATTAGAGATTAGAGCAGGCACAGGTGGAGAAGAAGCTGCATTATTTGTTTGTAATTTATACCGTATGTATACAAAATATGCAGAAAAAAAAAATTGGAAAATTGAACATATGAACATATCAACCACTGGAATAGGAGGATACAAGGAAGTATCCTTATGCATTAGTGGTAATAATGTATTTGCTAGATTAAAATTTGAATCAGGAGTTCATAGAGTACAAAGAGTTCCGGAAACTGAATCTTCAGGAAGATTACATACTTCAGCAGCCACAGTTGCAGTATTACCAGAAGTTGAGGATATTGATTTAAAAATTGACGAAAAAGATTTAAGAATTGATGTATATAGATCTAGCGGACCTGGAGGTCAATCAGTTAATACAACAGATAGCGCTGTAAGAATTACTCATATACCTACAGGAATTGTTGTAATTCAACAAGATGAAAAATCCCAACATAAAAATAAAAGCAAGGCTTTAAAGGTTTTAAGAGCAAGATTATACGATATTGAAAAACAAAAAATAACCAATGAAGTATCAGAAATGCGTAAAAATCAAATAGGTTCTGGAGACAGATCTGAGCGTATTAGAACATATAATTTTCCTCAATCTAGAGTAACAGATCATAGAATAAATTTAACTTTATATAAACTTGATTATATAATCAAAGAAGGAGATCTTGATGAATTTATTGATGCTTTAATTACTGAAGATGAGGCTCGAAGATTGAAAGAATGCTATAATTCTAATTAATACTTTTATATAGTAATCATAAACTAAATTCATGTAATAAAAAAATCTTCTTTATTACCATAAAATTAAATATACAGTGATATCAATTTCATAAAAATGAATGCAAATACACATAGTAAAGCAACTTATATTATTTTCAAATACACTTTATCTTGAAAATGACGTATTATCACTTAGTAATAATTTGCAGTACACGTTTTTAAAAAAATATCTCACATGATTAAAATCACATATTAAAAGTCAATTGAGATTATGTACATATTTTGCTTATTATCACCCTAATTTTGAAAACACCACTCTATCTTGAGAATGACGTATTATAAATTTAAGCTCTACGATCAATACTAGACAAATTAATACAATTACATAATATATGCCAAGAAAAATGCTTGTAAACTACTATTTATAGTAAAAACCATATAATACTTATTATTATAAAAATTGTTCTCTTTTTAAATACAAAATATAATACAATTTATCAAAAATATTTTTATTACCAACATCAATACAAGAAATCCCTTTACTAATAAACCCTACTTGTCAACAAAATAAGTAATCTTTATCGCTCATTTATACAAATATGATTAAAATAATCATAATGGTAAATTATCATGCTTGCGAAAAACTTTATCAACTTTTTTATTTTTTAACAACTCTAATGCATTATATAAATATCTTCTTGTTTTTGATGGCATAATAATATCATCTATAAACCCTCGAGAAGCTGCAACATAAGGATTAACAACTTTATCACGATATTCTTCTACTAACTTATTAATTTTATCTTTATCATTTTCAGAGCGAAATATTATCTCAACAGCCCCTTCAGAACCCATAACTGCAATTTCAGCACTAGGCCAAGAATAATTTACATCACCACATAAATGCCTTGAACTCATAACTATATATGCTCCTCCATATGCCTTACGTACTACTACACTAATTTTTGGTACCGTAGCTTCTGCATATGCATACAATAATTTTGCACCATGTACAATAATTCCAGAATACTCTTGATGAGATCCTGGCATAAATCCAGGAACATCAATAAATGTAACTATTGGTATATTAAAAGCATCACAAAAACGTATAAATCTTGCAGCTTTTCTTGAGGAATTAATATCTAAACACCCTGCAAGATGCTTAGGTTGATTTGCAACGATACCAATAACATTTCCACCTATTCTACCAAATCCTACAATAATATTTTTTGCAAAATCAGGTTTTATTTCAAAAAATACACCTTCATCACATATTTTGTTTACTAATTCATACATATCATATGAAACATTGCTTTCTTTAGGAATTAAAGAATTCAAAGAGTTATCTTCTCTAAACACAGAATCAGTAGTTGAAATAAATTTTGGAACATCTTTATTATGTGAAGGTATAAATGATATAAATTTTCTTATTTGTAATAGTGCATCAATTTCATTTTCAAAAGCAAAATCTGCAACACCAGTTTTACAAGTATGAACTTCTGCTCCTCCCAAATCTTCTTGTGTTATTTCTTCATACATTACTTTTTTTATAACATCAGGACCAGTAACAAACATATAAGAACTATTTTGTATCATAAATACAAAATCTGTTAATGCTGGAGAATATACTGCTCCTCCTGCACATGGTCCCATAACTAATGATATCTGAGGCACTACCCCAGACATATTAACATTACGTTGAAAAATTTCCCCATACCCTGATAAGGAATCAACACCCTCCTGTATACGTGCACCACCTGAATCATTAATTCCAATAACCGGTACTTTTATCCTTGCTGCAATATCCATTATATAGCAAATCTTTTTGGCATTTGCTTCACTTAATGAACCTCCAAATACAGTAAAATCTTGAGCATAAACGCATACTGTTCTACCATATATTTTACCACAACCTACAACTACTCCATCTCCAAAAGTTTTAGTGCTATTCATTCCAAAATTAATAGATCTATGCTCAACAAAAACCCCATATTCCTGAAATGAATCTTTATCTAGTAATATTTCTAATCTTTCTCTTGCAGTTAATTTACCTTTACTATGTTGCTTTGCAATCTTAGATTCCCCGCCACCATTATCAAGGCTTCGCTTTTTATTTTCTAATTCTTGTAATAATGTAATATTCATTAGTAATTTTAAATTTTAATTATATTATAATTAAAATTCATATTAACATATTTTAATACAGTAAATAAACTATTATTTAATAAATTTAACTATCACTTTAACTTAAATAAGTACTATTATACAAGATAGCAACTTATATCATACAGGAAGTACTATTCAAAGTAGCAATGCTACAATGCCACAGGAATGTTTTATATTCAAAATGGAAATATTTCTATTAATGATTTAATATCAAAATAATACTAAACATATCAACTATTTATATAATTACAAGTTTCTAATAAATTACTGGATCTTTAACTCGTTTATACAAATAAAAACAAGTATAATGAGTAAATCTCACTACAATACTGTATTCAACTATAAATTAGTTTATAAACCATAAACTAATGTAGTAATGTAGTCACCATATAAAACATCAAAAATAATCTTAAGGTGTTGTCTTATAAACAAATATACTCAATTTATAATTGAATACATTTATATATCATAATTTAATATTTTTTATATTAAATACAAATATAGTCTATTGCTTTATAAATTACAAATTTGTAACATTATAGAATAACTATACTATTATATAATAATCTAAGATTGACATTTTGAGCAAAAAAAAGTACTTCTACCATTCTGATTTATTTTTAAGATAGAGGACTTACATAAATAACACAATTTTCCTTCTCTTCCATAAACCATAAATTTCTTTTGAAAATGTCCTATTAACCCTAAAGGTGAAGTATAGTCTTTAATTGTTGAACCTCCAGCTTTTATAGCATAATCTAGCACAATCTTAATATTTTGTACAATGTGAACACATTCATTAAAAGAAAGAGTATTTGCAACCCTATAAGGTAAAACATGTGCTTTAAATAGAATTTCCGAAGCATATATATTACCTATACCAACAACAATCTTATTATTCATTAATAAAGATTTAATACTACATTTAGTTAAGTTATTTATTAAATAGCTTGTATTAAATTCTCTAATTAATGGTTCTAAACCAAATTTTTTACAAAAGCGTTTATATTGTATATTATCAAAAATTACTACTAATCCAAATCTACGTGCATCATTAAAAATAACATAAGATTTATCATTAAGAACAAATATAACATGATCATGTTGAGTAAATTTATAATTTTCAGCGTATAATAATTTTCCACTCATACCTAAATGAATTATTATTCGCAAATTATTACTTAACAAAATAATTATATATTTAGCCTTTCTGTAAACATTCAAAATTTTCTGATTAATAACTAAATCTCTAAAATTTTTTTCTATAGGTAAACGCAAATCCGTTCTATTAATAATAACATCAAACACACTTTTACCCAAAATTTTACCACAAAAAAATTGAGTTATAACCTCAATTTCAGGTAATTCAGGCATTCTTCATATTACGCTTTTGATTTTTACGACGCAAAATATTTGATTTTAATGCAGCTGATAAAATTTTCTTTTTATCATTTGTTTTTATTTTTTTTGACTTACTCATAGCAAAAAACTACAATTATAAACGCTGCCGTTATAGTTCAGAGGTAGAACATGTCATTGGTAATGACACGACCCAAGTTCAATTCTTGGTAACGGCATGAAATATAATATATATAATATATTTATACAAAATCAAGTTTAATTAATATAACATTCTGATAGTTTACATTTTTTTAACTATGTAACCTTTTAGTTTTGTAATGTTATTATATACAATAACAAATCTAATTACATAAAAAATCCTTTATATTATAATTTTAATATTCGTTTAAAGCGAAGAACATCTTATATTTATAAATTAATTATTATTACTATATAATATAATCCTTTTACTAATACAAAGGATTAAGGGATCTTATATATAGTGAAGGAGAGATAGATAGGGATGCAAGGAAGGAAGAGAATAAGCTAAGTGATGATAGAGGATAATTATATCTAAATATCTTGTTACTATAATAATTTACAAAAAATAAAGCTGCTATTAAACCAGAAGATTTTTGTTATACCAATCAACTTTAATATTGTAAATTTTTTAATATAACATTATATCTTCTTTATTACCAAATAATATCAACTGTTAAGTTAGCTTATAAAAATAAGCTTAAAATTAGGCACTTCAATGTTATAATACCTATTATATATCTTAACCACAAAACACCATGAATACAGTGATTACCAGATTTGCTCCCTCCCCTACTGGATATTTACATTTAGGAGGAGCACGTACTGCTCTTTTTAATTGGTTATTCGCTAAGCATTATAATGGAAGTTTCTTATTGAGAATTGAAGATACAGATACTAAAAGATCATCACAATCTATAGTACAATCAATATTAGATGACTTACTATGGCTTAATATCCGGCATGATGGAAATATTATATTCCAATCACAAAATATAAGTAGATATATTGATGTAGCACATCATTTAATATCATTAAATCAAGCATATTATTGTTACTGTTCAGAAGATGAAATAATGCAACAGAAAACACAATATATACAGCAAGGCCTACATTATAAACATAATTGTCCTTGGAGAGAAAATACAACACATAACCAAAAAATAAAAAAAGTGATTCGCTTAAAAAGCCCCATTCATGGAACAACAAATTTTATTGATGGAGTATATGGATCTATAACAGTTAATAATGAACAAATGGATGATATGATTATTCTAAGATCTAACAATACTCCAACTTACCTTCTAGCAGCAGTAGTAGATGATCATGATATGAAAATTACTAACGTTATAAGAGGAGCTGACCATATTACTAATACATCAAGACAACTATTGATATATAACGCATTGAAATGGGATATTCCTCAATTTTCCCACATTCCACTCATACATGATGAAAATGGTAATAAGCTTTCAAAAAGAAAACAATCATTAGGTATTAATGAATATAAAAAATTAGGAATATTACCAGAAGCAATATGCAATTATCTTTTAAAAATGGGATGGAGTCATGGCAATGATGAAATTATTAGTATTGAACAAGCAATCAAATGGTTTTCTATACAAAATATAGGATTATCTCCATCACGACTAGATAGTAAAAAATTACTATTCCTCAATAATCATTATATCAGCATTACACATAATGAAAAAATATTAAAAATACTTATTCCAATTATAGAAAGTAAATTTAAATTAACTCTATCCTTAGAAAAGCAAAATTACTTACTGCAAGGATTAACTGAGCTTAAAAAAAGAGCAAAAGACCTAATAAGCTTAGTTGAAGACTCGCTCTTTTATATAGAGGATTTACCTATTACCATAAATCAAGAAGCACAAATCATTATTCATTCAAATATAAAAATTCTACCCTTATTAACCCAGTATTTATTAAAAATTAATAATTGGCAAAAAGATTATTTACTAATAACAATGAAAGAATTATCACAAACAGAAAATATTGCGTTAAAAGATATTTATCACATATTACGCGCAACAATCACTGGTAAAATGAGCGCCCCTAGTATTATTGATATAATGATAATTCTTCAAAAAAATGAATGCATAAAAAGAATAAAATACTTTATATTGCCATAATAAAAAACACTTTCTTTAATCTTACTTTCTACATAAAACCATAAGAACACCTTATTTAAAAAAACTAAATTATCTCAATATAAAAAGTAGATGCTATATCACATATAGGTTTAATACAATTTATAAAAGCAATAACCTACTATAAATAACTTAATACATTTATTATATTTATAAATGATAGCGTTAATTATTAGCGATAAAACAATATAAAAAGATATTGACTGATATAAAACTTATAATTATTTACTTTTTAATTATTTTTGTTATATAATATACAGTACTGATTGGTTAAAAAAAATATACATAAATATTTAACGTATCAACTCACACAAAAATGACATAATGTTTCATATTACAGTGTTTTGCAATTAATTATATACTTACACAATAATGCTAATTATTGATTTTACATACTTAATATCAATACAATATTAAAATCTTATACATCATTTAGTTATGCTTCAAACATTAAGATTATAATCTCTACAAATTTGTGAACATTGACATAATAGAACAAAAATTTTATATAAGGAAATGTTACGTAATATATAATTTATTACAGAAATAATTTATAAAACACACAATTGTATTATAGTAATATCATATTAATTATAATTTGGATTAGTAGTAATTATTTATAGTGCAAAGGTTTTTGTAAAAAATTTAGTTTATAACCATTAATTAGAGGATTTAATAAAGTTATTTATTAAATAACGTAACTAAGTGTAGTATCAAATCATTTATTAATGAATAATAAGATTGCTGTTGATATAGGTAATATATATATATACTTCATATGTACTAAATAAAATGACTATAAAAATAGATAAAAAACATGTTAGCATGTATTTATGTTTTAGTGTTTAAAAAATATTAACACTATAATCAATTTTATTTCTCTAAGTTATTCTATAAACATTTAAAAATTTTTTATTTATAAAACGTTGTTGTTTTTTTTATTCTGTACATTAAATACACTTTAAAATTTGTACTAGATAGTCATTAGAATTTTTTACGAATTTAATTACATTCCTTTATATTGTTTAAAACTATACCTGTGTACCTAATTTGCTATAGTATTACTTAAGGAGATTTTGTGTAATTTAAGCAAATCTTTACAATAAAAAATCATAAAGTTATTTCATCGTATATTCTTATATTTATTCTATGATATAACATACCATTTAATATATAAAAAATTAATTATTATTCTATATAATTTAAGTAAATTCATTAATATAAAGTGTATATGCCATTATCTAATAACACAGAAAATCTTTTATCGGAATGTGCCCCTATATTGATGTTTTGGATGGTAAAAAACCCATCAAAATTATACGCTAATCAATTGCCATTACCAAATAATAAAAATTACCCCTATAAACAAAGATTATTAAATTGGGCAACAAAAGAACCACAAAGAAAAATCAAATTTTATTACATATCAATAGGATTAAGTGCAGAACAAATATCACTTTTGCATGATCTTTCTGATCCTAATAAAGGTGGCAAAGATAATATAGAAGTTATAGATTTTATTAAAAAATTTTCGCACAAATATGATATAACTTACCTTTACAATAAGGAAATTATTTTGACATGGAAAACAGATATATCACGCCTAATTATGCTAATGGAAGATAGTCCAGCACTTTACTTTGATTTTGATATCTTGCCTAAAAGCGAAAAAATTGGAAATATCATTGTAAATAACGATATTGGATTTGTATTAGGTAGATATGATCCTGGTTATTACAATGATGAATGGCTTGACATTTCTGTTATTGCATCTACAGTAAAAAATAATCCTAACATTTTAGCAGCATATAATGCTGTAAATCATATTTACTATCACGTAATACAAAAGCTTCCCAATTATCAA
Source organism: Neoehrlichia mikurensis (assembly GCF_019186785.1). Taxonomy (GTDB): domain Bacteria; phylum Pseudomonadota; class Alphaproteobacteria; order Rickettsiales; family Anaplasmataceae; genus Neoehrlichia; species Neoehrlichia mikurensis. The sequence goes on along the minus strand of NZ_CP066557.1, from coordinate 1,001,970 downwards.
ACATTCACAGAAATAAACATGGCAGTATCATTAGTGTGGACAGCTTTCATATCAATACCTGTGTTCACATGTAACAAATTACAACATTGCAATCAAGTAATAGCACAACTACAAGAATCTAATGAAAGCTTATGTAATAAAATTATAAATATTCTTAAAACAAAAGAGAATAGAAAAAGTATAGAATCTATATACAAAGATAAAAATAACAATGAAGTAATTACACAGAAACTTTGTGCACATGGTGCTTTTACTATAACAAGAGATTTTACATGGATTACTGAACTTAATAATAAAGACTATATCTATATTACAGAAAGAAGTAATAATGTGAAAAAATTCACAACACATTTAAATCTTCATGTAAACACAAAATCGCAAATAATCCCCAAATAAGCATCCTGAAAATACAAATCTAGCATTGCTATATATTATACAATTTACAATATGTTTAAATTTTTATGTAAACATAAAATAAACAATTTTATTTACTTATAATTACATAAATAAATCATAAACCTTCCTTATCTCTTTACACAAGATACAATAATCTTAAAAAAAATCTTTAGAAAGTTAAAGTATATAAGCAAAAAGATGTTCCAGATTAATATTACAGCAATAGGTTTATAATATTATAGCTTCAGTATCCTCTTTTTTATTAGCAATACCTAAATAATCTATATCTAGTTAATTTATTAAAGATTGCACTATGTTTTTATTATAACCATTCAGATTCTGATACACACATACTATTAAAATTTGTTTCTAAATTGTTATAATGCTTATATTCATCAATCACTAATTTTATAAACCGTGTACCCGTAATTATTATGGCTAACTATTTATATGACTCTTATGTTTCCTTTTACTCTACAAAAGTAATAATATGCACACATTATTACAATTAGTTATAGCTTAAAAGATTATTAAAATCAAATAACACTTAAATTCAGCTATAAAATCATACATTATAAATATAGCAAATTATGTTTTCATAAATAAAAGTAGCTAAAAAAATTTCCTTTAATAAGAAAAATTATTTAATGCTATTAGCAATATCTTGTATACAATATTCACAACTTATAATTATTCATCTTTAAATTACACTGAAAAAGATTTTTTCTAAAGAGATAGAAAATGACCTCTTTAACAACTTAGTAATTTCAGCAAATTTAAATTGGAAAGAAGTACTACTTATAAGGTTATTAAGTAAATATTTAAAACAAATTTCATTTAGTTATAGTCAATCATATATACGCAAAATTCTTATAAAATATCCAGATATAATATATCTATTTATTAGATTATTTGAAATAAGATTTGATCCAAATTTAAATACATTACGCAAAGAACATGAAGCTATAATACGGGAAAAATTGAAAGAATATCTTGTAACTAAACATAGATATTCTTTCCTGCATTACTAAAACTGACACTTAATCCCTATTAATAAAATTGATCCCTTTTTATGGTCATCTTGTAACGTCTGATATGTCATAAAACGATGATAATTTGCAAAAATTTTATATTTAAATTTTGATAAATTTGAAGAAAAATTATATTCAATTCCAGTACCAATATCATGTAGTCTATTTTTTCCACCATAAATGCTATTGTGATAAGATGCACTTACACTAATATTTTCATAATCATAACTAGCTCCTATAGTCCAAAAATATGAATAACCTAAATCAATACTATCATTAGTATATAAAAATTTTTGTAATAGTTCGTCATATGTATACTGACCAATAATACTATCAATATCTCCTAAATAACCATAAGAAGCAGCAATTTTAGCTGTTTGATAACTAGCAATTGCACCAATAGCAATATTTTTTATATTGTTCATTTTTACGAATTCAATATCTTTTTCTGGTATATTTTTAAAATGTGCATATTCACTTGTGATAGATGCTTTTATATTTACATCACCTACATTAAATTGATAAGTTAATCCTAAATTAATAATATTATCATATACTGGAATAATAATACCGCGATGATCTTTATTAAAGTATTCAATGTTATCTATAATATCTACTATTAATTTTTGTAAAGTTATATCATCTTCTGTGTAATCACCATTTTTTTCTAGGAATTCTTTTTTTCGTGCATATAATTTTCTTAAAACTTCTAAAATTGTACTTACATCAATGTATTTACTCTCACTGTACTTATAATCATAAGCGTTTTCCATCTCTTGTATTATATTAGAGAGTTGAAAATTTGTTGATATCATATCTTCCCAATGTATAGCATTTGATATTATTTGATCAATACTACTATCTTTAATTTTATTTATAGCATTAAATAGTTTGTTACGTCGGAATACATTCTCATTATTAAGATTAGCTTTTATAATAGAAGAATCATCATATCCAAGAGGTGAATAACTTATTCCAAAATTCATTCCAAAAACATTTGGAGATACATATGATAATCTTAATGGTAAAGAATTTATTAATGTATCATAAATTCTATATTTATGATAGTTATGTGAAAACCTGTTCACACCATCAAATAACCCTTCTGTATATAATCCTGTAGGTAAATAAAAAGCATTATTCATATAATTACCAATATTCGTATTGCTAAAATTATAACCCGCAATAAATTCATTCCTTAAATTAACATATTTCATCCAAGAATTGCTATTATCTCCTGCACTAATGCTAAAAGCATCTATTTTCATAATAGAGTCAACACCTTTTTGATATCCAAAGGTAAAATTACCATAAGCAGTATTTATAAATAATTTTGTTCCTCTGTTATTTACTGAAGTTGAAGCAGTAAAATCACTTTTTTTAATGTAAGGAGTCTCAAATTCTATATTAACACCATAAGAAATTCCTAAATTATCATTTTGATCTTCTGCTGTTATACTAAATATACCATCCAATGCAATACCATATCCACGAGAATAATTTAATAAAGGTAATTTTATATTACCTTCTTTCTGAGTAGCCCATCCATAAGATAACAGATCCCCTCCTATTTTAAATAATGGATGCCTATTATTGTTTATTTTTTTGTTACACACTAAACCTTTCTTATATTCTTGTTTACAAGAATAAGCAAACACCTCTTTAGTATTAAATATCATTAATAAAGATACTAAAGCAGTAGATAAAGAAAGTTTTTTCATGCATTTACCTAAGAATTGTATATACTAAAATTAACATCTATGTTTAATCATAAATAATATGATATGTCAATGTATGAAATAATTATTTTGGAGGAAATAATGGAAAAAATATGGATATATGTTATATTTTAGTAAAATACCGATATATTTAATAAAAATAAACTCTTATAACATACATATTTTAATATGTGATTCATAAGAAATGATCATATTTGTTAGCAATACATACAAATGTTACTTATTATCAACACTTAACATAGCATTATTAACAAAAAGAACATAATTTAGCTATTCAATGTACTTAAGGTTATATGTAATTAGCTACATTAATAGTTAAAAATACTTTTTACTCACAAACAGATACAATGAATTTAATATCATTTTTTCAATGAATAATATATGCATTACATGTGTATACATTAAAAATGTACTACGCAATATATGTAGACTTCTTAAGAAGTAAGTATCTTTATTGTAAATAAACATTATTATGTACTTTATATATATAATAAACATATATTTGCATCCATTAATACTTACAACAGTATAAAGAAATACTAATACAATCCCCATTAACTAACAAATTAAATTCTCTGTTTTATAAAATGGACACCATTCACCTAAAAATAATCATATACTCTTAAGCCATTATAAATATAAAACATTCATACTTACATTATAACACTGTCATTAAATACTAATCTTTTTTACTTACCTTAATAAATTTAGTAACTATGTATTACTAACCTATACATATAATTAACTCCACTTTTAGTGAAATAAATCCCATTTATATCCTAACAAACTAGTATTATTTACAATTCCATCATTTAATATAAACTAATCACAAAAAGTTATATTCCCAAGTAATATAATTATCCATGTGCTACCTTTATTACTCAATATACTTTATATCTAAAATGTATCTAATTTAAAACTCAATTTTAATACCTGATAATACAATACTACCTTGATTATCTTTTATCCCGTTATCAATATTATTAGTATTTATAACATAATATTGCATTGTATTAAAATAATGATAATTAGCAAAGATTTTATAATTTACTCTATCCATATTATAAAAAGTATAATCAATGCCTATACCAAGATCATTTAAGGAACTTTCACTACTTAATATAGCGTTCATATTTTTTATATAATAACTATAAACAAAAGATTTAAAATAAGTAACACTTAATAATAAGTTATTATATTTATAACTTGCACCTATATTCCAATAATAAGAATGCTGTTTCGGGAAAGAAATATCTCCATCAAAATACTCTTTTAAATCAATATTCTCATAATTTATTACACCAGATTGACCCAAATAACCATAAGCACCCCCTAATTTTAGATTTTTATATTGAGCACTTGCTCCTAGAGCTACTCCTGCTAAATTATGCAACGTATGATATTTCATATCCATATGTATATCAACATACTCGGTCAAATGTTTATAAAGACGGTCATAGTTAAGATAATAATCATAGCTATGTAAGTGTAGATTCATATATCCGTTAACTAGACTATTTATATATTCATTAGATACAGATTTTAAATTATCAATAGTCATAGGCTTTGCATATTCACCGACTATTGAAGCATTAAATTGCAAGTCATTTATTTGACCATTATAAGACATAGCTCCACTAATAATATTAGTATAAGGACTCACAATGTCCCTATATATAGGAGATAAAGCACTATCTACAAACTGATTCATATCATAGTCTAACCTTACAATATTAATAACATTTATATTACTATTCTGCATTATACTCTTTTTATTACCTTCTGGAGAATAGCTTACTCCAAATGCAAATCCATTAAAATTTAAAGATTTATAAGAAATCCTAAATGGTAAATTATCAATAAAATTATTATCTCTTAATGTTAAATTAATTGAAAAATGGTTATTATGATTACGAAATAGATGTTCGCTATATAATCCTGATGATCGATAAAAAGGAATATTATTAACTTCATCATGAATAGGCAAAAAACTCCTTATATACTTTGTCCATTCACTACTTGTATCTCCTGCCGCAACACTAAAAGCATCTATCTTCATTTCAGACTCTACACCTTCTTGATATCCCAATGATATATTACCATAAGGAGTATTAGCAAAAGCCACAATCCTACCTTTAATCATAGGCACTAACATCTGAAACTTTATGCCATAAATAGCATTAGAATCATTATTTTTTAAATTTAGTTCAAATATCCCATGAGTATCTAATCCTCCATTGCCTAAATTACTGTCAAAATTATATTCATATAAAATATTATTAAATTTATCTTTTATAAACCAATTATAAGACGTCAATTTTCCATTAATAATATACCCTATATTATCATGAGAAATATTCTTTAATGTTTTATACTTGATATATTCATTGCTATTATCATTATGATCTATAATATTTTCATTATATTTAGCAAGAGCACATTCATACATTAAAAAAAATGTATACACACACGCAGAAACTTTTAAAAGATTTTTCATAACATACCTAAGATACCACACAAAAATATACTTTAAAAGTATATTATAAGTATAATATACGGATATAACAATCTATGTAAATAATAAATTTTGTAAATATAGAAAAAAAATCTGATATAAAGTAAAAAGCGTATTTTAATCTCAAACATACAACTAAAAGTGTATATTCAAAAAAATAATCCTTTTATTAAGAAAAAATATAAAAATATCTAATTTATTAAGTATCAATCAAGTTATTTTAATGATATATATTATGATAAGTATAGATAAGGCATTTTTTTTCACCCTATGTTTATAACAAAGCCTTTCCTATATGAATCTTGCTAGACATAACATATATGAATAATATGGCCTCCTTTAATACAAAAATTGACCCACCAAAATTTTGTATGTAAGAATAACCTATTCTACAACCAAACTTTTTACAAAATAATCACATTAAAAATATTATCGTAAATTCAAAGAACTAACTAAATATTAAGAAGTAACATTAAAAACAATTATCTCCTTATAAGAACATTAATCTAAAAAAGATATAAAATAAAGAAATATACCTAACAATAATATAATGATACACTAGCCACACAGAAACCAATTAAGCATAATTCATCTCATATTAAAATTCAACTCTCATACCTGATAGTAAAACACCACCATGAACGGCAGACTTTAATTTAGAAAGCTCTTGACTTATAGTAAAATAATGATAATTAGCAAATAATTTACAACGTGTTGTATTATTGCTATATAGATCATAATCAAGCCCTATGCTAAAATCTTTTAAAAAATTTCTATTTTTTTTACCATCAACATCATCAGCATAACATCCATATGATGAATCAAAATATATCAAACTTATTGATAAGCCATTATATCTATAATTTACACCTATATCCCAATAGTAAGAAGAAGAAGAATTATAAAACCTCCTACCTTCATCATTGTCAACATAACTAATACTACCAGATTTACCTAAATAGCCATAAGCAGCACCAAATTTTAACCTATTATACTCAATATTCGTCCCTAATGCCACTCCTATTAAATCATTAAGAATTATTTTTTTTGAATTATCAGATTTAGCATATTCACCAACTAATGAACCAATAAACTTGATATCATTAACCTTATAATTATAAGTAACAGCACCGCTAATAATATTTTTATAAGAATTCATTGATTCACTAATTATTTTGTGAATAACATTTCGTGTATTATAACTAATGGGTATATCTTTTATATTTACCATAGCATTAGTAAATGTAAGCTTTTTTTCAGCAGTATTGTCATTATAACTATCATTTTTAACAACAATAGTTACAGGAATGCCCTTAAGCTCACCAACCCGAACATTAAGATTATCATAAATTTGAATAATCTGTAAACTATCATTTGATAAAAGGCTATCTTTATACCCTAACGGCGAATAACTAATACCAACATTAATCCCAAAAATATCTGCAGATTTATAAGAAATCCTAAATGGTAAATTATTAATAAAATCCTTATTATCAAGCATATTATCTCTTATAACAAAATTACCATTACTACGATATAAATTTTCACTATATAATCCAGAAGACCAATAACAAGGAATATTATTTAATACAGGAACACCAGTATTATCTTTCTTAACAAAAAAATCACTTACATACCTTGACCATTCTATTCCTTGATCTCCTGCAGCTATACTAAATGCATCTGCTTTCATTTCAGATTCCACACCTTCTTGATATCCTAATGACAAATTACCATAAGGAAAATTTATAAATCCTATAACTCCCCTATTAGATATCTTCTTAAGAGAAATTCTACCTTGAATCGCAGGCATCAATAATTGAAACCTTGCTCCATATAAAAACCCATTACTTTCTTGTGACATAATATTAACACTTAATAAAGCATCATTATTTACCCCCCAATTATCTGAATTAGCATCTGAATTATAATTGTACAGCTCATAAACATCATTATCTTCGTATTTATCACGCAATAATTTATCTGTAATCCAAACATACGATAAAGTACTACCATAGATGCTAATTTTGCTACCTTTATGTACCTTACGTAATTTCTGATAATTAATATAAGTATTATTCTTTATTACTGCATCATCGTAATTACTTTGTCTTGCAAAAACACTTTCTTTAAATAAAAATATAATAAATATACAAATAACAATAAAAATTCTCATAATCAAACTCATCAGCTAACTAACAATAGACTTTTCATTAAATATTTCATCATACATTTACAAAATAATTACGTAGATAATAAATTATAAGCATTTAATATACAACTATAAAGTTATAAAATAATCTATCACTAAACTTTAAAGTTATTAGTAATGTATATTATATAAATCAAGAAGATTTTTACATCTTTCATTATAATAAAATATGCCATATTTATAATGATTCTTTAATATAATAAAAAATATCCTTATTTATTTTTTTACACACTGTATTGATTAATGATAATCTGCTTACACTAACAAAACTACAAAAAGTAAAGACTTTTTTTTAAATACAAACTATAGATTTAATAATGGCATTCAGATAACAAAAAAATTTTGCAAATACCACATTTTACAGCAAAAACAAGCCACAATTCATTCTATATATAAAAAATAAATCATTACTACATTTCAATAGTAAAATTTAATATTAATACACTAAACAGATACGCAATCCTAAAACTCAAGCTTCATTCCTAATAAAATAATAATACCATTATAATTCATTGTATTACTTCTCATGTCATCTTGTAATACAGTAAAAATATGATAATTATTAAATAACTTACAATCCATTTTATTATTCTTACATAAAAGATACTCTACTCCTACAGTAAAATCTTTCAAAAGATATGCAGTAAGGATACTATCAGATGCGTTAGAGTACATATTAGAATATATATAGGTAAAACTTAAAGATAAATCATTATATTTATAGCTACCACCAAAATTCCAATAAAAGCTGTTAGCTCTGTCTTCAAAAAAATCCATACTCTTTATAATCCCTGATTTTCCTAAATGTCCATAAGCACAACCTAACTTAAACTTTTGATAAAAAACATTAACTCCTACTGCTACTCCTATCAAATCATAATACTCTAATATAACATTCTTATCTTTTAAATTATTATCAATTCTACCAGATTTTGCATATTCACCAATAATGGAAGTAACAATTTTAGTATTAGCAATATTATACATATATGATGCAGCACCACTAATAACATGCTTATAAGGACTGATAACATATTTATTAACTAAAGTATAAGGATTCATATTGTCATAATATGAAGAAACTTGCACAACATTTACATCATCACCTTTAGGAACTTTCTCAGCAATATTGACTGATGCTACTGATTGTGATTTTATATACTCATAATTACTTTGTGTACTATCTTTTCCATTCTGCTTGTCAAATTTAATACCTTTTATACCTGATAATTTGAAGCTGCTATTATTCATCATAATATCATTGCCATATCCAGAATTATTTTGCATATGCTGATAACCTAATGGCATATAACTTAACCCAAACACTAAGTTAGAATTGGCTAATGAACTATATGACACCCTAAATGGTAAATTATACATAAACTCCTTAGTAGTATTTAAAAACCTAGCAATACCACTCTCATTATGAGAAGATAATGTTGCACTATATAACCCAGAATACAAATTCGGAATATTAATCTTATCATTGATAAAAAAATTTTTTATACATTGCACTACATTACTTGTATCACCTACAGCCACACTTAACGCATCCACCTTTATATTAGATTCTATACCTTCTTGATACCCTACTGATAATTTTCCATAATTATTATAAATAAAAGCTGCACTTCCTGTTCTACCTTGATACATAGGCATTAATAACTGTAAATTTGCACCTAGAACACCAAAACTAGTTTTTCTTGACACAAGATCCAAGTTTAATACAGTATCATAATTTATCATCCAATAATCATTCAGATGTTGCTTATATGTTTCTGCAATATTAAAATCACCTATTAAAGCATAAGACAATACCCAACCACGTACATTAAGGTAGCCCCTATCACTTTTAATATTTTTTCTCATTTGTGAAAAATTAACATACTGACCATTGCTTATATTCTTTAATTTATAATTACAATCAATATATTCAGCAAAAGTAGCACTATAATAAAGTATTAAAAAAAAAGCTACTAAAATACCTTTCATAAATAACCTCACCAAAATATGCAACCCAATACACATTAAAAATGCATAGCTGTAAAATAAAAAACAATGATCAATACCAATTTCACACTAAAACATAATTAAAAAGTTAATCTTATACCTGATAAAATAACATTATTACTAATATCTCTAGAAAAATTATTATAAACCATAAGATGATAATAACTAAATATACTATAACTTACCTTACTATCATTCTGATTCAATCTATAATCTACCCCCAAATTAAAATCAATAATATCAATTATGGAACCACTTGGACTATTTTTTCTACTTTTAAAATAAGAGCCACTAATATACAAATAATCATACTGATAGCCTAATCCTATTACCCAATAATAACTAGGAGAAATTTTATTCCTTGACAACAGTCCCTGAGAATATACTTGACCAGAATTACCTAAATACCCATATGACCCATATAACTTTAATTTATTAAAAAATTTAATACTATTAGCAACACTTATACCTAACAAATCACCAAATAATAATGTTTGTAATTGTCTACCTTTAGCATATTCACCTGAAATAATAAACTCGCATTGCAAATCCTGAAAAATAAAACTATATGATGCAATGCCACTTATAATATTATCATAATAAGCACCAAATTTATATGATGTTACACCATTACGTTCCGATATAATTACTTTATCTTTTGCATCTTTTATTACCATACTAGCATTATTATTTACATTAAAGATCATTGAACCTTCTACAGTACCATCATCACTCAATGAAAAGCTAGCATGTGAGCCTTTTATATCTGCTTTAATATTGGAATTACCTTGTACTTCTTTCACTTTTTCCATATTAAACTTCTTATCTTGAAAAATTTTTTTATTATATCCTGTAGGAGAGTAACTAAGTCCGAATTTAAATCCCATCAAATTTGGAGAATAATAAGATAACCTAAAAGGTAATCCACTAATAAAATCCTTAATATTATTAAGGACCATATTGTTACCGTACATATCATGCCTAGCACGATTTATATAAAAAAGGCCTTCACTATACAACATAGGATAAAAAATTGCCCTATCTATACCCATCATATCAACAAAGTCACTTGATTTATACTTCATGAAAGTAGCATCCTCACCTTGACTATGATCACCAAAAAACTTATTTCTATTAATCAAGGACTCTACTCCTTGTTGATATCCCATAGAAAATTTTCCATAAGGTGTAATAAAAAAAATATTACCACCTTGATTTATTAGTGCTTTATCTTTGCCATAAATGCTATTTTTATCTGTGGGAATAAATACTTGAAAATTAGCACCATATAAAATGCCAGAAGAGCTACTTTGCTCAACCTTTAAATTAGTGATAACATCACAATATGTTTTAAAATTTTTAACAATATCATCACTAATATCATAGTGTACTTTTGTAACCCAATTATAAAGTAATACCTGACCACTAATTAAAAAGTTACTATTATTCATATAGCCATAATTTTTATCTAATATCCTAGCACTTTTTAATTTATTAGATGAATTATAACCTGCAAAAACTTTACCAAAAAAAGCACTACATAATATCAAAACTAACATAAATAATTTCATACACACCCGGCAGTAAACATTCCTAGTGCTGTATTATACTGTAAATTGATAATTGTCAATTATGAATTCTTCAAAATAACCTACACAAAAAAATAATCTATTTATCACATTTTGTGATGCTAATAAGTTACTTAATTGAAAGATAGTACTTTAAATAATGATACAACTTTTTAGTCATCAAAGTTAAAATATTGTATAAAGAATTATAAATCATATAATACTCCCATACAATGCACATCTATCTTTTATAAAATTAACACGTTATTTGCTGAGCAACATATAATGAAGTAATACATTATAATTTAAAATTACATTAATAATGCAAATCAAAGCCCTACATGACACTATTTATAAAGCTTACTCCATAACTTCCTATTAATTAATACTATAAATACTGTTACAATCATTAAACATATAACAACTTTTAACCCCAATCTTTTTCTAATTTCCATTTCAGGTTCTGCTGCCCAATGTAAAAAATTTACTACATCATAAGCCATATTACTAACTGTAGACTCAGTACCATCAGTATACTTTACTGCATTATCAAAAAGCGGAGGAGGCATTAATATCTTACCTGTTGCAAAATATATATTTTCATATAATCCATTAATATCAGGATTAGTACTTTTATACCCATTTAACAAAGAATATACATAATTTGCTCCATCATGTTTTGCTTTTATAATTAAAGATAAATCTGGAGGGTATGCACCATTATTAGATGCCATTGCAGCTTCTTTATTTGAGAATGGAGAAGGAAAATAATCTGATGGAACACCAGGTCTTTCAAACATTTCCCCCGCATCATTTGGTCCATCCTTAATCTGATATGAACTGGCAATCGATTTTATTTCTTCCTCTGAAAACCCTATTTCTCGCAAATTGCGAAATGCTATTCTTTTCATTGAATGACAAGCTGCACAAACTTCTTTATATACTTTATACCCACGTTGTATTGAACGCTTATCAAATGACCCTAATATACCATTAAACTTCCAAGTCTGTGAAATAGGACGTTCAGCATGAAACTCTTCGGAATAAGTATTCCAACACAATAATACTACAATAAATAATACTAATAACCTTATAAACATTATTTCATCTCCGGAACAGATTCACTTAATGTTTCAGGCAATTTTTTATGTTTTTCATATTTAGATAATATAGGAAGTATAACAAAAAAATAAGAAAAATAATATAAAGTTGAACACCTACTTAATGTAATAAATGGTTCCTTCACTTCTTGCCCACCTAACCACGCTAAAAAACAAAAATTCACTACAAATATCCAATAACAAACCTTAAAGACAGGACGATAACTACCACTTTTTACCTTAAAGGTATCCAATATAGGAAGTAAAAACCATACTATAATAGAACTAAACATTGTAATAACACCAATAAGCTTATTTGGAATAGAGCGTAACATTGCATAAAAAGGTAAAAAATACCATTCTGGCACTATGTGAGCCGGAGTAACCATAGGATTCGCTTCAATATAATTATCTGGATGACCTAAATAATTAGGAGCATAAAATATAAATATATATAACAATACTAAAAATATTCCAAAAGTTATGCCATCCTTTACAATAAAGTACGGGTAAATAGGTATTGTATCTTTTTTAGATCTTACCTCAACACCAGAAGGATTCCCCGAACCAAATCTATGCAATGCAATAACATGAAGCCCTGCAAGAGCTACAATCACAAAAGGCATTAAATAATGTAACGCAAAAAACCTATTCAACGTAGGATTATCCACAGAAAAACCACCCCAAAGCCACTGAACTATTTTTTCACCTATAAAAGGAATTGCAGAAAATAAGTTCGTAATTACTGTAGCACCCCAAAAACCCATCTGCCCCCATGGTAAAACATATCCCATAAATGCAGTTGCCATCATTGAAAAAAATATAAAAATACCTATAAACCATACCAATTCTCTAGGCTTTTTGTATGATCCATAATATAATCCACGCAATATATGAACATATACAACTATAAAAAAGAAAGAAGCACCTACAGCATGAGTATATCGTATTAACCAACCATAATTCACATCTCGCATTATACGTTCAACACTATCAAAAGCATGATCAACATGAGGTGTATAATGCATAGCCAGAAATATTCCTGTAATAATCTGTAAAATTAATGCTATACCTGCTAAAGAACCAAAATTCCATGCATAATTAAGATTTTTAGGGACTTGATACTCCGCAAGCCCTTTCAAAAAAGACATAATTGGTAATCTATATTCTATCCATGCTAATATTCCTTTCCCTTCTTTAACATCATCTCTATTTATGTTATTAGACATCAAGCCACTCCTTCTTATACTACATCATTATTCTTCTTACCAATAACAATAGTATTATTACTAGAAAAATAATAATCAGGAACAGGTAAATTAAGAGGAGCAGGGCCACTAATAATTCTACCAGATATATCATATTTTGATCCATGACAAGGACAAAACCATCCCTTTTCCTCACTTTCTACTTCAACAGGGACACAACCAAGATGCGTACAAATACCCACTAAAATTAACCACTCTTCTTTTCCTACATGAGTACGCTGCTGATCTGTTTGCGGATCTCGTAAATCTTTAATATTAGTTAATTGCGCTTTTTTAATTTCTTCTTTACTACGCTTTCGTATAAAAACAGGTTTACCTTGCCATTTAACAACTTTTGTCTTACCTTCTTTTATTTCTAATAAATCTACTTCAATTGTAGATTGAGCTACAACCTCTGCAGATGGACCTAAAGACTTGATAAAAGGATAAATAAATGAAAACACCCCCATTATTGACATAAAAATAGCAGTTAACCCTAAAAAATCTCTTCTTTTTAATTCTTTATTATTAACATTATTTAATTCCTTTATATTCATCAGCAATAACCCTTTTAACTACTAACTTTATAATGTACTACAACCTACATTCAAAAAAATATTATAAAAGATAATTTACTTAAAATAAATACATTTTATGAACCTATTAATAAAACACAATCCTATAACATTCACCAACTACTAAAGCTTATTTATAAAATAACATAACATAACATTAGTAATAAAATTACTTTAATTATTAAACCTTTTTTGTAGAATTATTTTCTGTAATATGTTAATTGCACGCATTAATTGATAATCTGTACTATCATTAACTTGATCAACTACGCTTACATTTTTTTTAATCACATCATTAATATATATATCAGGAATAATACCATGACCTTGAATTGCATGATTAAGAGGTGTGTAATATAATGCATTTGTTATACAAATTGCACCACCACCTTTAATAGGAATAACTGTTTGCACGGAACCTTTGCCAAATGATCTTTTTCCAACAATAATTGCTTTTTTATGATCCTGTAGAGCTCCAGCAATAATTTCTGAAGCAGAAGCTGAATTTTCATTTATTAACACAACTGCAGGAAATTTTTCAAAAATACCACCTCTATGAGCATAATAACATCTTCCATTAGTATCTTCACGTCCGCGAACTGACACAATTTTTCCTTGATTTAAAAAATAATCACATATTATTATTGCTTGACTTAAAAGTCCACCAGGATTATTACGTAAATCTAATAGTATACCTTTTATATTATTCTTATCTATAGAATTCCAATACCGTATTACAGTATCTGCAACATTTTCATCAAAACAAGAAATTTTTATATAAGCTATATTATTAATAACACTTGTAGTCACAGAACGTATTTTAATTAACGTCCTTTTAATAGATACATTAACTACTTTATGATGTTTTTTTTTAATTCTTAAATTAACATAAGTGCCAATACGTCCTCTAATTTTTTTCATCACTTCCTGTAATGACATTTGATTAGTATCTTCACCATTAACCAATATGATATTATCATCAATATTAATATTAAAATAAGAAGCTGGAGTATTATCTTGAACAGAAACTACTTTTATTCCATTATCATCTTTAGCTATTTCAATTCCTATACCTCCAAATTCACCCCTGGTATATATTTGCATTTCAGAAAATTCTTCGGCATTTAAATACTTAGAATATGGATCTAAATTAGATAACATACCATTAATAGCATATTCAAGTAAAACCTTATTATTGACATTTTTAATTGATTTTTCTTTAATTTTTGAAGCTATTTCATCAATTAATACACAATCAAAATCATTATTATCTAAATCTATTGAAATAGCATTTAAAGGTTGCCAAGCAACATAACATATTATAAAAATAATAAAAGCCTTTTTTATCATAGTAATATTTTACCTCTATAATCCACAGTACATTACTAAAAATAAAAATACTTCAGTGTAACCATTAGATAATAATTAATTCTCTATTATTAAGAAACATCGCTAACTTCTAAACCATATCACATATATAAATACACTATTTTTATTTGTAAATTTATTATTTTAGCAATTCCAACATATTAACTATCCAAGTCACAATTAGTTAAGTCAATTCTTTTATTGTTATAACATATAACTTTTATTAACCATATTTTTCATATTATTCACATAATCAGTATAAGATATATAAATCTTTAATTTATTAAAATAAAAACATTATTCAAAATTTATCATATAATAAATATAAAGTTATTATCTATCACTTCTCTTTTCTAAAAAATACTTTTGTTTTATTTGATCCTTTTCACTATCTGACTTATATATTATTTGATCTTTATAAATATTAAAATCCTGATTATAGCATTCTATATTATATATTAATATTTGATACTCTTTTTCTAATGTCAATAATTGTTTATGTAGTAATTTATATTGATGAGAATATTTTTTATTTTCTTTTGAATTATCTAGTGAAATATTATTTACAATAAAAATTAGTTCATTTAATCCTACAATGAAATACATTATAAACAAAATACTATAAATGATAGATAACTCTCTTGTATAGCTTTTTAATATATTATTATCTATGAAATACTTAAATATTACTATTAATAATATAATTATTATAGTAATCATTTGTTTGCATGGTTTAAATTTTTTATTCTTATATAATGTATACTTTTGTTTAACATGCAATATATCATTGATATTAATATTGTTATACAAATAAGAAAAAAATGTGAAATAATCTTTTATTCGAGATTTTACTAAGTAAATCTTTAACTCCATACTCCTAATTTCAGAAAGAACATTTTGACATTTATTCTTATTTTTTTGTATTACATTGTAACGCCACCTTGCATAACATCCTAAAATAATAATTACTATACCTAACAATATACCTATTATAGTAATTTCATAATATTTCACATTATAAAAAAAATACAACAATATCCCTGTCATTATATAAAAAAATAACCTTGTAAATTGATTACACAAAAAATTTTTCATATATCTGATATAAAATTTAAATGTATCTCATACTATACTGACAAAACACTAATGCAAGCTTTATATTAAAATTGGCAAATTTTCTACTAGCACTTCAACATAATTGAAAATTCGTATTTTATACTACATAACTTTTATATATAAAATAACATTAGACTAGACATTTATATTTTTGTATTAATAATTTTATCTAATTGAAATATTTAATAAATAACAAAAAATTTAAAATAAATTCGTTCACTGCACTACAAAATTGTTTATATAATCATAAAAAATTAACTACTAGTTTCATGCATTGATTAAAACAAGCTGCCTTTCTTAATGAATACTACATCACTTAATACTCATTTTTAAGTTATTTTATCTTTCTTCTAATAAAATACATTATTAGCAATAATAAAAAAGATAGTATAATAATTAAAGGTCCAGGAAAAATATCAAATATTACAGATAATAACAACCCTCCTGTTCCTGATATAACAGAAATTACTGTAGCAGCTACCATCATTTGCATAGGCGTTGATGTGATTAATCTTGCCCCAGCAGCTGGAATAACTAAAAATGCAGTAATGAGTAATATTCCAACTAATTGAGTATAAAATGCAATAAATACTGATAATATTATTAAAAATTCTAATCTAACAGCATTTACATTTATTCCACTAGACATCGATAAATCTTGACTAACAGATACAAAAAGCCAATTTTTCCACCTATATATCACTACAAATATCACTACAATAGCAGTAATAAGCATCTTAATAAGATCATTATTACTAACCATTAATATATCACCAAATAATGAGTGAATAATATCACTATTCACAAAAGATACAAATGATAACAATACTATACCTATTGACATTATGACATTTGTAATAATATTTAGCATTGTGTCAGTAGAATATATTTTTTCAAAATTAAGAGATATTAAAATAGCTAACACTACTGCTATAACTAAAATACTCACTAACATATTTATTTGAAATATAGTTGCTAAAGCTATTCCTAAAAAAGATGAATGAGCAATACTATCACCTAAATAAGAAAATCTATGCCAAATCATACAAGATCCTAAAGGCCCAGTAACAATGCTAATAATAAACATTGCTACAAGTGCATTAATAAAGAATCTTTCAGATATAGTCTCTAGCATAATAATTTATAACGCCATTAATACCGTGCAAACTTTTCTATCATCATATAATAAAACATTATATGTACGACATGCAGCTGGCGTAGACATATATTCAACATTTAGCCCAAGACTACAAAAATGATCGTGTAATTCTTTAGGTAAAAAAATACATTCTTTCCCTGTCCCAACTAATATCACTTGAAAACTATTATCTAAACTGCTTATTACCCTTCCTATATTAGCAAAATTTAATTCTTGCATGAGAACAACTTCATTTTGAAAAACAACACAAGAACCATAATAAACTTTACCAGCAATTACAAATTTACCCTGAGAAAAACTATTAATTAAATTAATATTTAAAGGAATAACAGGCGTAATATCCATATATATAACCTTTTTTTTCAATTACACCAACGTTAAATTTATTTAACAATAGAAAAGAACCTATATCCTAATATATTAATACTACATTTTAACTCTAACTCCTTGTTCCTTATAAGATCAGAAATTTTAGTTTTTCCATCCATTATAAATACCTGCTCTAATAACACTATTTCTTCAAAAAACTTTTGCATTCTACCTTCAATTATCTTTTTTACCACATTCTCCGATTTACCAAGTACATTTACTTGTTTAGTAATTATATCATATTCCTGATCAATAACTTCTTTATCTAACAGCTCAATAGATAGAGCATCTGGCTTTGCTGCAACAATATGCATAGCTATATTTTTAGCAAGATCCTTAAGTTGTAGCTCATCTGCATCTGAACTTAAAGCTACAATTGCTGCAGCTTTACCAATATTATCCATTACACAATTATGAACATAACTACCTATAACTCCTTTTTCTACATTTAAATAACCTATTTTACTTAAGTTAATATTTTCACCAATAACAGATATATTATTCATAATTTCTGATTTAATACTAATATTACTATCATAATTATAACTCAGAAATTCCTCTACTTCTTCTACTCCATAGTGACTTACTAGCTCAACAAGTTTTAATGCTAAATCTTGAAATTTTTTATTACGTGCAACAAAATCTGTTTCTGAATTCAATTGTATTATAGAAGCTTGCTTATCATTGATATTAATTGCAACTAACCCATCATTAACATCTCTTTGAGATTTTTTATACGCTTTTAGTACTCCTTTTTCTCTTAAGTAATTTTTAGCTTTTTCTATATCACCTGAACAAGCAGTTAAAGCTTCCTTACAATCTCCCAACCCTGCATCTGTAATGCTACGTAATTTTTTAATAATATCAATACTTATCTTCATAACTTCACCTATTCTTTTACATCATTTTTTGTATCTTCTAATTCTAAATTTTCACTGCTTTTGTTGATATTAGAACTTCTATTAGATTTAAGTCTGCCCTTTAACAAAGTATCTCTTTTTTCTACAGAAAAATCCCTTACATCATCAACATTTACTCCTGAATTAATCAAATCAGAATGTATAGCCCTTAATATTGTATCAGAAACAATCCTACAGAAAAAATCTATAGATCGTACAGCATCATCATTACCAGGAACTGGATAATCTATATTTCTAGGATCAGAATTCGTATCTAAAACTGCCACTATAGGAATATTTAACTTATTTGCTTCTTTAATTGCTATATGCTCTTTATTAGTATCAATAATAAATAAAATATGGGGTAGACCACCCATTTCACGAATTCCACCTAAAGATCTAAGTAATTTAGCCTTCTCTTTTTCAAAAAGCAAAATTTCTTTTTTTGTAAATTTATTATCCTGATTACTAAGCAATTGATCATAATTAACTATTTTCTTAATTGATGAAGACACAGTTTCCCAATTAGTTAGCATACCACCTAACCACCTATTATTAACATAATACTGCCCACAACGCACAGCCTCTTCAGCAAGAATATTTGAAGCTTGAACTTTCGTACCAACAAATAACACTCTCCCTCTTTTTAACACAACATCATATAATACTTCAAGTGCTTTCTTAAACAGCACCATAGTCTTTTGCAAATCAATTATATGAATATCTTTATATTTATGTACACCATATATATAAGGTGCCATATTTGGATTCCAACGCCCCGTTTTATGTCCAAAATGAACCCCAGCATTTATCAAATCTTGTATAGTAAAATCTGGTAAATCAGCCATTTAGTACTCTCCCTTTTAATAATAGTTAAACCCCCATAGCTACACTTTAAACAAGACTATTATTACAGCTATGTGCGAATTAGCATTACAGCTATAAAATATAGAACTATAAATGCTAATATATACTAGCAAGGAATATTTTTGTTATCAACATTTTAAATAAAAAATAACTATTACATAAACAATCAAGTAGTGTTATATAAAATTATTAATTTAACAGCAAAGAATTCACTTACAATCAAAGCACTTCATGCTTTATACATAATGTCACTTACTTATATCATAGTAATTAAGAATTACATTTAAAATCAAAGTAGCTACTTAAAAGACAGTAAGTTTCATGTAAAGGAAGACCTACAACTGAAGAATAAGAACCTTTAATCCATACAATAAAAGCACTTGCATAACCTTGTATACTATATCCCCCAGCTTTTTCATACCATTGTTTAAGATTAATATAATAATCTATTTCTTTTTCAGACAAACGTTTAAATTTTACAACTGTCATTACACTTTTTACATGAAATTTATTCTCAGGTGTATATAGACAAATTGCAGTATATACACGATGTCTACGACCAGACAATAGCTTCATATATTGAATTGCTTGTTCTTGATTTTTTGCTTTTAATAATATCCTTCTACCACAACAAACTACAGTATCTGCACCTAATATAAATTTATTTGGATGCATGAATTTAACTTTTTCAACCTTACTTTTTACAATACGAATAGAATAATCCTTAGGAAGCTCTTTATCATTATAAGATTCATCAATTTCTGAAAATACAACCTCTTCAGGCAATACACCTATTTGCTCTAATAAATCTATACGCTGACGTGATGAAGATGCTAATATTAAATCTTTAATTTTTATCATTTGCAATGCTTAATCTATAACCTTAAGCCTTCTAGTAATCCGACCCTTACCTACACCACTTTTATCAATACCGTATGAACTTACTTCCATTAATACCTTATCATGCATTAAAATACGTATTTTACTTTTACGTATCTTACCAGAAGCATGGGCTATAATCTCATTTCCATCACTTAATTTTACTATAAAAGTTGCATCACGCAATAATTTAACCACTATACCTTCAACTTCTATAATCCCTTCTTTTACCGCCACTATTTTATCAAAAAAGTTAATACTTTATTGTATAACATAATTTATAAAACTGCAATATAGTTTATAATTTTGTTTTACACTTATAAATATGCAATACTAAATTATCTTTTGTAAATCCTAACAAATCCACTTCCCAATAGAAATTGATAACGCATACTTGTATCCTAAAGTTAGTAAATAAAAAAACCTTTAAATTATTAATAACAGCACCGTACTATAATATACACTTTGTACCAACTTTTAAATATTCATGCCCTAAAGTAATTAGATTTATTACTTCAGGAAGATTTGTAACCCATACATTACCATTTGAATCATCATCAATAATCTCAACTGCAATAAATTCAACTCTTCCATCATCATTAACAACTTTTAATCCTATTTCTCCTATATCGTTCAAACTTAATAAAGATGATGAAACCTTATGAGCTTTAAATTGTCCTACAGGCAACTCAACATTAGATATCATTCCTTGTGTAACAAAATAATTTTTATCATTCTTCACTGTTACTTCAATAGTATAAGTTTTAGTTTGTGGATTTGCAATTCTACTAATAAAACTAACTATTCCTTTTAATACTTTCCCATTACTTAATATCACATTAGATTGTGAATTAAGCTGCACCCTTTCTACATCCCTAATAGAAACATTGATTATGATTTTAAATTGATGAAAATTAACTACCTTTGCAATTACCTGTCCTAATTTAACAAAATTTCCAACTTTAATATTAATCTTATCTACATAGCCTGCAAAAGGGGCTTTTATTCTCGTATTATCAAAATTAATATATGCTTTTTTTACATCTGCATAAGCTGATTGAAGAGCACTAAAAGATGCACTACTCTGCATTTCTGATTTATAGCCTTTTTTATATAATGATTTTATAGCTTCATATTCAAGTTGTCTCTGCTTTAAGATAGCTTGCGCTTGTTTTAGCTGCTCTGCTTTATCATTTTCTTCTATTTTTAATATTACTGTATCCTTATTAACCACATCTCCATTATTAATAAAAAGATCTGTTACTTTTCCACTAACTTCTGAAACAATTTCCGCAAATTGCAATGCATCAACTTCACCAACAACAGAACGATATACTATTTTATTTTGGGAATAATTTTTTTGTACACGTACAGAAGGAGTACTATTGTCAATATCCATTATTTCAGGTTTTTTATGAAATAACAACCCACTACAAATCCAACAAAAGCTTGATACTAGCAGTAATAACACAATCTTATATTGCAATTTTAATTTTAATACATACCTGAAGATACTCATACCTGTTTCATATAATTATATTTAAAGCTTATTTTCCATATGAGAATATTAACAATTTATTACAAATTCAATTAAATATTACTAATACATAGTAAATTGCAATTTTAAAAAATGATTTAAACATTTATACATATTATATAAGCACACTTTAAAAAAAGCTTTTATAAAAAAATTAGTAATATTAATTTATATTAAAGATATAAATTATAGCTCACATGTATAACATCAAAAATACTCATATAACATTTAAAATATATTTTCTAAAATTAGTAGTATAAAAATTTAAATACAAATATTTTATCAATACATTAAAAATATAACTTTAATATTTAAATATCACATCATTTTTTATATATTACATTAGAATTTAACGTTAAAATCAGTAGTTATACATCATTATTTTTTAAAATACTAATCACACATAACCGTAACTACTAAATCTTAATATAAAATATTATTATAATTAGGACATGTTATTTTTAACTTATAACTTTTTACTTTTATTACATATCAAGATTAGTTATTTAAAATACATATATTCACTTATATGCAAAATTCTAAAAGTAGAATACTTTTACTTTTTATACTTTAAAAATGCTACCTCACAAGCATCTTTAAATACTTCATTAACATCTGGATGAGAATGACAAATATGATAAATATCCTCAGATGATGCTTTATAAGTCATAGCAACAACTGCTTCATTAATCATAGTATCAGCATACGTTCCCAAAATATGTACACCTATAATAGTATCTGTTTTTTTACAAGTTAAAACCTTAACAAATCCCTCATCCTCACCAGTAATCCTTGCTCTTCCATTAGCTGAAAAATTACTCTTTCCAACATTATAATCATAATTTATACTCTTGAGATAATCTTCTGTTTTACCTAAAGATGCAGCAGCAGGATGCGTATATACTACATTAGGTATAACATCATAATCTACATAAGAATGATGTCCTGCTATTAACTCTGCAACAACATGTCCCTCTTTTTCTGCTTTATGAGCAAGCATTAACCCACCAATCACATCTCCTATAGCGAATATTCCTTCAATATTAGTTTCAAACCTATCATTGACTATAATAAACCCTTTATCATTTTTTGCTATAATACCCTCATCTATTAAATTTTCAGTATAGGGCTGTCTTCCAACAGCAACAAGTACCTTATCAACTTCTAAAATATTCACTTTATTATCTGTTAAAGATTCATACTCTACAATAAGACAATTATTCTTATAATTTACAGATATTACCTTAGATGACATACAAAAATTTATTCCTGACTTCTTTAAGCTATTCATTAAACCCTTACTAATATCACTATCCATACTAGCAATAATTTGATTTGTATATTCAATAACCGTTACCTCAGTACCTAATCTATTCCATACTGATGACATCTCAATACCTATAACTCCCCCTCCTATAACTGCCAATCTTTTCGGTAACTTATTTATACTTAATGCAGAATTAGAAGATATAATATTTTCTTCATCAATATTAATATTAGGCAAAGTAGAAGGATAAGACCCTGTAGCAATTACTACATTCTTGGATAAAACTTCTTCTAAACCACCTTCTTCATTAATTATTTTTATAGTAAAATTACCTGATGATGTCGGTACTATCTTAGCAGTACCATAAAATCTCTTAATTTTATTATGAGAAAATAAAAACTCAATCCCTCTACTTAAATCTTGAATTGCTCGATCTTTAATTTCAACTGCTTTATGTAAATCAAATTTTACATTATCAACAACTACCCCAAATTCTGATAAATGATGTTTAGCACTATAATATTTATAAGAGAAATCTAGTAATGCTTTTGATGGTATACATCCAACTCTTAAGCACGTACCTCCTAGTAAATGATTTTTATCTATGCATGCAACTTTTAATCCTAATTGCGATGCACGAATTGCACATTTATAACCACCTGGTCCACCACCTACTATAATAACATCATATTTTTCCATTGTTATACCACTACTAAGAAATAACAGCTAATTTTTGCTCTTTTGTTATAAAATACATTGATAAATTGTCAATCATTGGCATATGATAAGATGATCTCGGAACATTATTAATTTTTTCTATAACTCCTGATATAGAATTAATTTTCAACAAAAATCCATTATCATTTAATACCCATATACTATCGCTTGCTAAAATAGGCGGAAACCATTTATTTCTTTTTGTAATACCAATATTCTTTTGTATTTTATTTAATAAATTGCATTTCCACATAATAGCTTTATTCTTAATATTAAATGCAATCAATACATCATCATTAGTGATAATAAAAACATTCTCATTAATTATTGGAGAAACAACCTTAACATTAAGTTTTTCTACCCAATTAATTTGTCCAGAAAGTACATTGATATCCACTAAATCTTGATCATGATTTACAATTAAAAGCTCATCTTCGCTAGTCACTGGTGTAATTGAGATACTATCAACAATACTCAAATTATTTTTACTTAACACCAAATCCCATATTTTACTTCCATTATAAGAATTTAAAGCTACTACATTACCATTCGGCAGCAATAATGTTAAAATATTATTTTTAACATTAAAAGCTGGAGATAATGAACTCATCTTTTTAATATCCGATGACACACCTTGATAAGACCATAACAACTTCCCATCATTAATATTAAAAACAAATAAATAATTATCTGCAGTCAGCACAGCAACATTCTTGCCATCATTAATTATTACAGGATTACCATCAACAATATTTCTCAAAACTTGCTTCCATATTATATTTGAATGGCTTACATCTATGCCATATAAAACATTATCTACTATGCATAATATAACACCCTTGGTATATAATAACTTATTAAAGGAATATGCTAGCCCACCGCTATATATTTTAGGAGCATTTGTTAAACTTAAATGCCAGAGGATATCCTTTGGATTTTGATCATTTATATAATATAACTCACCTGAATCATTTAAAATAATAATTCCATTATCAATGATAATACTAGAGGCAACTTGTTTACCATCTAATAAAAATGTTTTTATTTTACTAAAATCTACTCCAGAATTTAAATATTCAGCATGCTTATTTATCAAAACATCTTTTTTAGGCTGCAATAATAAATCCGCTTTATTAATGTCAGCACAAAGTACATCATTCAACAGAAAACATAAAAAAATAAAAAATATTACTACAAACCGCATCTTTACTACAACAAAACTCAACTCATAATAATTAACTAACTTATTTGAATAAATCAACTAATTAATTAAACAAAAAAGCTTTGCTATTAATTTAACAACAAGAACTTATCACCTAGATACTTTTGGATTTATAATAAAAAATGGCAAAATTATATATCCAGTACATGAGATTACTATTGCTGAAAAATTTAAGTAACACACTTTAATATGGCATATATTGTAATATACAACACTTTAAATAAATCTAAACAAACCTAGCTTAAAAACTTATGTTATATATAAAATATCCTTATAATCTATATGCATTGAATTTTATAATTATTTATATGAAATAATAAAATGGTTACTTAGTAAAATGTCATTATAAATTATCAATATATTGTTGCTATATGCTAAAAATTATTCATAAGCTATTAGATACTAATAATTTCTTTTAGCACATAAAACACACCTAATATAATAGTATTATATTGAATTAATTTATCAATATAAAGTAGCACACTTAAGTAATAACATAGTAAATAATAAAAATTATTTACTCTACAATCCTACATGATATAAGTAATAAACAAAGATATACTCAAATTAAGTGTATGGTAAGTAATAGTGTAGTTTTATGTATATTAGATGGCTGGGGTAATGGAAATAATAACAAATACGATGCTATTGGTACTACTTATAAGCCTTTTTGGAATAATATTATTTCACAATATCCAAGAAGTAATTTAATAACAAGCGGTGTAGATGTAGGCTTGCCAGAAGGTCAAATTGGAAATTCAGAAGTTGGACATATTAATTTAGGAAGTGGTAGAATTATTTTACAAGATTTACACAGAATTAATACTGAAATACATAATATTCAGCAAAATAGCAACTTATTGTCATTTATAAATAAAATTAAAAGTAAAAAAAGCGCTTGCCATATTATTGGATTACTATCCGATGGTGGAGTACACTCTTTACAAAGTCATATGCTAACCCTTATAACAGTACTTGCAACATCACACATAAAAGTATTTATACATGCATTTCTCGATGGTAGAGATACACTTCCATCTTCAGCAAAGAAGTACATTAATATATTAAATGAGCATATTCGCCAATATAATAATGTATACATTGCAACTATTAGTGGTCGTTATTATGCAATGGACAGAGATAATCGCCTAGATAGAACTGAAAAGGCTTATAATGCTATAGCTTTCTCACAAGGGGAGAAATATAATGATGCAATATTAGCAATAAATAGTTACTATGCATCCGGAATCACTGATGAATTTATACCACCATCTATAATCAGTAACTACTGTGGTCTTAATCCCGATGATGGTATATTAATAACAAATTTTCGTAGCGACAGAATCATACAAATAATCAATATGATCACAAACCATATCAAGCCTTCTAAGCATATTCACATAAGCAATATTTTAGGCATGATACAGTACTCAAAAAATATCAACATTCCTTGCTTATTCCCTAAACACAATATACAAAATACCCTAGGAGAAATAATATCAAATCATAACTTATTTCAGCTAAGGCTCGCTGAAACTGAAAAATTTGCACATGTTACTTTCTTTTTCAATGGTGGTAGAGAAGAGCTTTTTAAAAATGAAGAAAGAATTATTATTCCATCACCAAAAGTATTAACTTATGACCTAAAACCTGAAATGTCAGCATATGAAGTAACAGATCATTTAATAAGTAGTATTAACCTAAAAAAATATTCTCTTATTATAGTAAATTATGCAAATGCAGATATGGTAGGACATACAGGAAATATTGAAGCAACAAGAAAAGCAATTGCTACTATTGATATATGTTTAGGTAAAATACTAAAATCTATTAAAAAAAATAACTACATATTAGTCATTACTGCTGATCATGGAAATGCAGAAGAGATGTTTGATTCTGCAAACAAAATGCCATATACAGCACATACTACTAATAGTGTTCCATTCATAATATGTAATTACAATAAAAAAATTACCTTAAAAAATGGCAGATTGTGTGATGTATCTCCTACAATATTAGAATTATTACAAATTAAACAACCAATAGAAATGACAGGAGAATCATTAATACAGAAAATGTAAATTTAATACATCAATATAATAAAATTAATAAAGTTATATAGTTAAGGCTCTAGTATCTACACCAGATATACCGGTAAAATTATTAATTTGCATCCATGAGTTTAAATTCATATAAGATAACACATGAGAATGTTCTGATATTTCTCTTACAATAATTCCTTTTGCTAATATTGTATTATGTTCATTATCTATATGATTGATACCTACGTTACCAATATGTGGGAATGTAAATATAATAATTTGATTTGCAAATGATGGATCAGTGATTGTATGTTGATAACCAGTCATACCAGTAGTGAAGCATATTTCTCCAATAGCATCATTTTTTGATCCTATTGATTGTCCACAAAAATATTTGCCATCAGATAATACTAAAATGGCATTACAGTGATTTTGCATCATATACACATAATTTACATTTTGATATAAGAATTATAATAATATGAAAGCTATTATATTTCTATAGATTAGTAAAGGATAGTAACAATAATATTTCATATTCAATAAATTTATTCTGACTTATAATGCACTAATTTATCAATCACCTAAATGAAAATATATAAAAAATAAATATAATATATCTTTTGATCTTATATATGAGAACAAAGTAAGTAATATTAGCTTGAATTAACAAAATAATTTGTGAATTAAAAATAATGTATTGTGTTATACATTGCTTATTATAAGCTATAATTTTATCCCCTACTGCAAAAAATATATTAATATGCTTATTTATGATTTATAAATAATATATTTTTATATAATAAACTAATGGATAATATGCATTTATTCATTTTATAATACAATTGAAAGATTATGATTTTACAATTGATTTATTAGAAAAAGTTTCTATATTTTTAACTACTTTTGATTTTTTATACATACTCACAGTATCAATAAATAAAAATGTTGATATACATTTGTTGGATTATTTATTATTAATATATGGATTATGATTTTTTTTTAAAAAAATTTTTATAGGTACCTCATAAAAAAAAGACTTCGTCAAGCTATTTTTTAAATATTTTTGATAAGTTGCATCAACTTCTTCTACATTTGTCAATATTATAAATACTAATGGCATAACACTAATTTGTGTAATATATTTTAATTTAACTTTTTTCCCATTGTGTAAAGGTGGAGAATGATGACTTACTGTTAAAGATAACCATCTATTAAGTTCTGAAGTACTAACACGTTTATTAATAACATCATAAATTTCTAAACATTTATCAAGTACTTTATTACAATTAACATTTTTAAGAGCAGAAATTTCTATAATTGGAACTTTAAAATCAATTTTATTATTTTGCTGAATAATATCCCTTAATTTCTCTTTTTCAATTGGCACATCAATTAAATCCAATTTATTTAATGCTATAATAAGTGGTTTGCCTTTTTGTATAGCAATTTCTGCAATAGCTAAATCTTGTTGACTAATTCCTAGAATAAAATCAACTATTAGAATAATAATATCTGATTTCACAATTGATGATATAGATGATCTATTAGAAAAAGTTTCTATACTTTCGACTACTTTTGATTTTTTACGCATACCAGCTGTATCAACTAATATAAATTTTTTTCCTTTATAATAATAAGTTACATCTATAGCATCACGAGTAGTTCCTGCTTCACTATCTGTAATCAGTCTGTTATCATTTAGAAGAGTATTTATTAAAGTTGATTTACCAACATTTGGTTGGCCAACTATAGAAACTTTTATAGCTTGAACTCTTTCTTTTTCAAAATCACTTTCTTTGCATACTGATGTTAAGGCATCATATAAATCTGCCATACCTAAATTATGTTCAGCTGATATGTATACTGGACCAATAAAATTAAAATATTCTAAGTAATCTACCGGATAACACTTTTTATCACTTTCACATTTATTAGCAATAAGTATTATTGGTTTATTTGTTAATTTTCGCAACCACTTCGCCAAATTTGTAACTTTGTTATTACAATTTTCCTTAGCATCAACAACAAAAAATATAACATTAGCAGACTTTATTGCTAATTTAACTTGTTCAATAATTAAATACGACAATTTAACACTATTATCAATACCTCCTGTATCAATAATTTTAAATTTTAACCCACATAAATTAACATAGCTTTCTCTTCTATCCCTTGTTACATTTGGAATATCACTAACTATAGCAAGCCTTTTACCAATTAATCTATTAAATAAAGTTGACTTACCGGCATTTGGTAACCCAATAATTGCTACTTCTAACATCAATGATTACATATATTAATAAATATGATTATATTAAAATATTACTTTAAGTTACATAAACTCATTCTTTTATGACAAATATAGCTTAGGAAGTAATAATTATATACACATTAGCTTTCATAATTTCTTTAATTAATTAAGTACTAAATATATATTATTGAACTAACGATATTTAAATTTAAAGTTTATATGAAATAATAATATATGTAAACCTGTTCATTACTATTATAGATTAATTTTTTTAACTATAGCTTATAATAAGCAATGTATAACACAATACATTATTTTTAATTCACAAATTATTTTGTTAATTCAAGCTAATATTACTTACTTTGTTCTCATATATAAGATCAAAAGATATATTATATTTATTTTTTATATATTTTCATTTAGGTGATTGATAAATTAGTGCATTATAAGTCAGAATAAATTTATTGAATATGAAATATTATTGTTACTATCCTTTACTAATCTATAGAAATATAATAGCTTTCATATTATTATAATTCTTATATCAAAATGTAAATTATGTGTATATGATGCAAAATCACTGTAATGCCATTTTAGTATTATCTGATGGCAAATATTTTTGTGGACAATCAATAGGATCAAAAAATGATGCTATTGGAGAAATATGCTTCACTACTGGTATGACTGGTTATCAACATACAATCACTGATCCATCATTTGCAAATCAAATTATTATATTTACATTCCCACATATTGGTAACGTAGGTATCAATCATATAGATAATGAACATAATACAATATTAGCAAAAGGAATTATTGTAAGAGAAATATCAGAACATTCTCATGTGTTATCTTATATGAATTTAAACTCATGGATGCAAATTAATAATTTTACCGGTATATCTGGTGTAGATACTAGAGCCTTAACTATACACATACGAAAACACGGATCACAAAATGGAATAATACACCACTTTGATGATATAAAATCCCTAAATATAACAAAATTACAACAAACTGCACAAAATTATATTGCTAATCCTATAGCGGAATCTTCCGTTTACAGTAATTATAATAAATCAACAAGTGAACAGAATTTATATAATGTATCGTTAGTAGATTTTGGCATAAAAAACAAGATATTATCACACTTAGAAGAATTAAATTGTAAATTACAAGTAATACCTGCAATAGGAAATTTCGTCAATAAAGTATTATTATCATCTCCTCAAGGTATTGTCATATCTAATGGTCCAGGAGATCCCGCTGATATTCCACAAGATATTATCAAGCAAATTAATATTTTAATAAAGTCTAATATACCAATTCTAGGAATATGTCTAGGACATCAATTACTTGCTATAACTGCAGGAGCAAAAACAATAAAAATGCTATATGGACATAGAGGAAGTAATCATCCAATTTATAACATAGAAGATGATCGTATTGAAATTACAAGTCAAAATCATGGATTTACTATTGATAAAACAACCCTTCCAAAAAATATACAAATTACACACGTTTCATTATTTGATCAAACAATAGCAGGAATCAAATTTACTGATCATCCCATTTTCTCAGTACAATACCATCCTGAAGGTGCACCAGGTCCACATGATTCATATTATATTTTTAATAAATTTATAAACTTGTTAAAAAATAATCATACAAGCAAACTTAGAACCATAAACACATAGTTAACTCAACTGCTCTCACATAAGAATTAACAAATCTATAAGTATTCTATTATTATTTATCATTAACTATTTCAATACACATTAAAATGTCTATTAAATACCTCAATTACCTACGGTACATTACAACATAACTACATAATGAATGTAGTACCAGCTCCCATGCTGTCAATATATACTAAACTTCAAATTATCTTTGCTTATTTATTATAAGCTATATGGTCTACTTATTGAAGATATACTTTTAAATATTAAACTATATGTCTATAAAACAACCTATTCCTTTTCTATCGAAGTTCTATAAAAGTTAATTTGTTATTTTTATAATTAAAATAATAGCATAAAGTAAAAACTTACCTATATCTCCCAATGTAAAAAATATATAATACTAACAAATTTAGTAATAGCAATTATATACTTAGTTTTACAGTAATTAATAAATAAATTAACTAGTATACTATAGTTAAACACTAATAAAATGGTAACATATATTAATTGATCAAAAGAAATTGCATTAATAGAGAATAACTACTAACTTAGAAAAGTTATTGCTTAATACATTTATTACAAAATAATTATCCATTTATTATAAAATAACTATACCAGATATTTATTTACACAAAAGCAACTACTAATAATATTACATATTAGCAGAAATAGATTTGATTAGGATTATCCTTTTAAAATCATCAGATAATTCTTCGTTATCATAGCTTTTAGTACAAATAACTTGAATATTATTTTCAATTATTATAACATCATTAAATTCTTTTTAAAGTACATTATTATTAATACTCAAGTGTTATCAGTGGGTTTTAAATATCATGAATAATAAAAAGAACTTGGAGATAATATTAGCTCAACCTA
This sequence comes from Neoehrlichia mikurensis, assembly GCF_019186785.1. Classification (GTDB taxonomy): domain Bacteria; phylum Pseudomonadota; class Alphaproteobacteria; order Rickettsiales; family Anaplasmataceae; genus Neoehrlichia; species Neoehrlichia mikurensis. The sequence continues at coordinate 969,320 of NZ_CP066557.1, read as the reverse complement.
TGGGATTTTGTGCTGGTGTAAGGAGAGCTATTGAAATAGTTGAGTTAATTATCCATCATTACAAAAACAAAAAAAAAATTTATGTCTTACATGAAATTGTACACAATTCTTTTATAGTAAGTAATTTCAAACAACAAGGTGTAATATTCATTAATAAAGTAGAGCAAGCTAGTCCAGATTCTATATTAATTTTCAGTGCTCACGGAGTTTCTAAACAAATAACAGAGGAAACTCAAAAAAGAAAAATTCATGTTATCGATGCAACTTGCCCTTTAGTAACAAAAGTACACTTAGAAGTACAAAAATATGATAAAGAAGGCTATAAAATCATATTAATAGGACATAAAGGTCATCGTGAAGTTGAAGGTACTAGAGGACAAATAAATAATCCTGTAACAATAGTACAAAATGTTCAGGATGTACATAATATACAGATAAAAAATAACGATAAAATTGCATATGTAACACAAACAACTCTCAGTATAGATGATACTAAACATATAATTGAGACACTAAAGCAGAAATTTCCAGACATTAAAGGACAAGACTTAAAGGATATATGCTATGCTACCCAAAATAGACAAAACTCTGTAAAGTATTTATCTTGCAATGTTGATCTTATGTTAATAATAGGCAGTAACAATAGCTCAAATTCAAATCGTCTATTAGATTTAGCAAAATCCTACAACGTAAAATCATTTTTAATAGACTCATATAATAATATAAATATAAATTGGTTTCAACAAGTCAATAAAGTTGGCATTACTGCTGGAGCTTCTGCGCCAGATATTCTTATTAAACAAGTGATTAATTACCTTAAGTTAAATTTTAAATTACCAAAAAATATACATTTTACAGCTTATTCTTAATTTAATAATTGATTTATATCAAATTTTATCTAAGAGAATATATACCTCACTTCATAATACTTAATTTAGCCACATTTCAAAACTGTATCATAATTTTTAAAATCAAGTAATTGAATAACTTCTAATATATAAATAATAATTATTGCTAATATTAACTATAATTAAGCACATTTCAATCAATAAGAGATTTGGATAAATTATCTACTCACAAATTATCATATTTAGTACATTCATACTTTAAGCATACATATTAATTAATATATAACATTCCGAAACAATATCTATCCTCATATAATTAAGAATCCTTATGTATGAGTAATACAAAAAAAATACTAACCCTAACTTTTTATTATTTTATAAAAACAATTATCTGAACTACAAATAAAAAACATTTACCACTTATATGACCATACTACTAAAAATAACTTCAAGTCATGTACTTATATGTCTACTATTATCTTATCATTACAAATATATTCATGATAAATATTTCTAAAAAATATTTTTTCATTAAAAAAACTAGTACCACCCCCTATATTTATATTGCAACATTATTTATAATCACTACTATCAAATTCATCACCCTCTTCAAAATAATTATTTATTAAATATAAACTAACCACCCCTAGTTATTGAACATGCTATATAAGTAAATAGTACTTTATAAATAACATATATTATTAACTAATATTTTTTATAGTAATAAACTTTATTGACTAAATATGCTAAACATTTTATATGTAGTAATATATTAACTTAATAATGGTATCCTTATTAATAATATCAAAATAAATATTATAAAGCTAAATAGTAACTGTACTTTACCTCTTCCTTCATATGCAACAAGTTATAGTGCTGGTGTTGATTTATATGCAGCAATTAATCATCCTGTAACACTTATCCCAGGGCAAAGAGCATGCATAAGTACGGGAATAGTGATAGAAATACCTAGTGGATACGAGGCACAAATTAGACCAAGATCAGGACTATCATTAAAATTTGGCATCACTGTTTTAAATTCACCAGGTACAATAGATGCAGACTATCGCGGTGAAATAATGGTTCTTTTAATTAATCTCGGTGATTCATCATATACAATAAATTATGGTGATAAGATTGCACAAATGGTAATATCCCCTGTTATGCATGTCACTTGGGAACAAGTTGATAGCTTTAACAGCAATACTACTCGTGGCAGTAACGGATTTGGCTCCACAGGCATATAACTTTTATAGATATAAAACTATAAAATACTTTAATTGTAAGGTAGCTAATTTAATCATACATTACTACATAGTAATATCTTATTTAACTATCTTTAAGGGAATTAACACGTAAAATTAATAATTTTATATTATAGGAATATAGTGTTATAAACATAACTATATATTTTTTCAAAAATATTGTTTAAAAAATAATTTGCAACATCCAATTAAAAATTATGCTAATCACAATCATTAAATTTACTATTACAATTAAACTATTGTAAAATGAAAAAATTATTTAATAAGTTACCAGCAAGATTATTATTAAAAATAAATTCCTTGTAATTGTTCAAATAAATAACATTAATATACAATATATATTATAACTGCATAATAAAAATATTATATATCGTATACACAAATAATGTAGATAAACTGTAATTTAAAAAATTATTAGATTATATTGTATAAAAAAATAATGTTCTATAAATAAAACTTATAAAGATACATTAAAATTAAAAAACATATTAGCCTATACACCTTATTTAAAAATGACACATGCTAGCAACTTTTTTAAACTTAATATAAACAATATTGCCTAAATTCACATCAGAGTTATTAAAAATATATATAATTAGCTAACCTTACTCTAAAATAATAACCATAAGCTATTATTATAAACTTTTAGTATAATTAAATACACTTGAAATTTTAAGTAAATACTGAACAACTATAGACAATTTTGTTGCTGCAGATCCTTTAATTAACACAACATAACCTTCATCAATAATAAGTAATATTTTACTCATAAGTGCTTTATAATCTTGAAAGTGTTCACCTTTAATATTTGCAGGTAAAATATCGTATAAACTTTTCATATGTATACCAACCGTATAAACAATACTAATTTTACCTTGAACAATAAAATCTATTAACTTCTTATGATACATTATGCTATGATCACCTAGTTCCAGCATATCACCTAAAATTGCAATTTTGCCAGTAATACCATCATGGTATAACCTATGCAAATCTTGTAATGCCGTAATCATAGATACAGGACTTGCATTATACGAATCATCTATTAAAATAAAGCTTTTACCTTGCAAATTAAGATAATTTATTTTTCCTCTTCCATTTATAGGAAGAAAATTTTTCAGTGCACTATATATTCCATCAAAATTTAATTTTAAACCATCAATTACTGCAACTACTGCTAATATTAAATATATAAAACGCAACATAGACTCCTGTATAAGGCACTTAATTATATTACCTTTGCAATTAACAATAACTTCTTTCAGTCCATTACTATAATCTTCAATTGTATATAAAAAAATATTTGCGTTTTTGTTTTTACCAAAACTTATTATATTAAAATTTTTACAACACTGTATTGCCGTATTAAACAATTTATTATAATAACTATTATCATAATTTAAAATAACAATACCATTGTCTTTCATATGATAAAATATTTCAGATTTTGCAACTGCAATATCTTCTAAAGAAGAAAAAGACGCTAAATGTGCAGGTGTAATATGTGTAATAATTGAAACATCAGGACTTGCAATTTTAGATAGTAAAGCAATTTCTCCAAAATTACTCATGCCCATTTCTAAAATAACAAATTTACTATTATAAGGAGCATTTAATGCACATAACGGCATGCCTATATGGTTATTAAAATTACCTTTATCACTATAAACATTACCATAATGTGATAATACTTGTTGCAACATACACTTCATTGTAGTCTTACCAATACTTCCAGTAATTGCTATGACCTTAGCATTTAAATATTTTAAATAAAAAGATGCCATACTTTGTAAGGCATTTAATACATTATGTACTACTATTAATGAGTAATTAGTATATATTGTATACCTATAGTCTACAATTGCTGCAACAGCACCTTTGCGAAAAGCTTCATCAATAAAGTCATGACCATCAAAATTTTTACCTTTTATAGCAACAAAAATATCTCCAGAATTTAACGTTCTCGTATCAATAGAAATTTTCCCATAACAAATCCACTTATTACCTATGGCTTTTCCACCAATTATATTTACAATATTCTGAGAATCCCAATAAAACATAAATATGCTAACCTATTAAAACAAAGTTTAATATATAATAGTATATATTTTTTATATCTCTAATACACGTATAATAAAATATATAAACTTTTTAAAAACTTAGTAGTATAGAGTATAACTATTAGTGTTATAAAAAAAATATTAATAAATTCACTACAAATTAAAAAATCTTCCTTACTATCACTATTTTATCAACTTGAATTGTCTTATAACAGTCATATATAACATATTTTTATTGATTACATTCACACTAAAAATCATATAAAATCATTATATAATTTATAATTCATATTCAAAATGTTATTTAACGAAGCAAGATTTCCAGACGATATATCTTATGGCTCTATTGGAGGACCAGAATTTTCAACAAGCATAATAGAATATTACAACGGATACGAACAAAGAAAAATAAACAGATCTTATCCACGAAACAAATATAATATTGTATATGGTGTAAAATCAAATTCGCAATTATTAAATTTGATTGAATTTTTTTATGCCCATAAAGGTAAAGCTATAGCATTTAGATTTAAAGACTGGGCAGATTATCAAGGTATTAACCAATATATAGGTATAGGCAATGGTATACAAACAAATTTTCAGCTAATAAAAACTTATACAATAGAAACCAATTCATACACACGTATTATCAGTAAACCTATTATTAATACAATAAAAATCACTGTTAATAATATTTTACAAAAAGATCAATACACAATAAATTACTATAATGGTCAAGTAAAATTCTTAATTCCACCAAACGACAAATCCCATATTTACGCTGAGTACGAATTCGATGTACCTGTAAGATTTGACACTGATTACTTACCATGCTCTGTTGATAATCATCAAAGTTATAGCTGTAATAACATACCGTTAATAGAAGTTAAATTATAATTTTTAGTAAATCAATCTTATAAATCACCATTTAATAATAAATGTATTTCTTGCAATAGCTTATTTATTTCTTCTTCTATAAGATTTAACTTATTACGGTCTACAATACTTTCTTTATTCTGCTTTAAGCGCTCTATCTTTTTATTAATCATCATAATCTGATCTTGTATGTAATCTTTATTACTCTTTTCCCGATTTTTCTTATTTTTATTAATATTTACATCTTGAAGCATATTTAATTTTTCATCAAGTTGTAAATTATTTTGTTTTTCTGAAATATTGTATATTTCATTATTAAGCATATTTAATTTTTCATCAAGTTGTAAATTATTTTGTTTTTCTGAAATATTGTATATTTTATCATTATTTTTCATAAAAGTAAGATTGTTTTTATCTCCTAATGTTTCTTTAGTACTAATATCCTTCTGACCTCTTGACCCTTCATCATCTCTTATTAAATTTGACTCCTGTACAGCAGCACTAGTTACACCATGAACAACATCTTCTTCCTGATGCAATGTATTATTCCACTAACAACATCTTCTTCACCATGTAATCTACCACCTACTTCATCTCGCTCTACTACCTGTTGAATCTCATCTCTAATATCATGATAATTAATATCACCATTGTCATTATCACTTTCATATTCACGAATTACTTGATCAAAATCATCTCCTAATTTATCACGTAATGCTGCTTCTAATTTATCTATATCACTCTGTATACGATTTCTAGCATCAAGATCTGTAGCACTATTCAACATTTTTTTTAACTCAGACAATCCTTTACAAGCATCTTTCACATTACTATCATTAAGCGATATATTACCGTGTTCATCAACAAAGTTATTAACTCCTTCATCTCTTTCTCGTTTAGAAGAAGATTTTTCATTGTCTGGTGAAGATTTTTCATTGTCTAGTGAAGATTCTTCATTGTCTGGTTTTTTTTCTGGAATATAAGGACTAGGCTGATATCTTGGTGCTCCCATTGTGATGGTTTTTAAATTATCTAAAAATGCTTTACGATCTTCAATAATATTATATTTTAAGCTACCTTCTCTATATCCAACCAATTTCTCTACAGTATGCACGCCTAAATATCTCATTGCCTGTAACGGCGAAAGTCCAATATGAGCACCAATAAATGCACGCATATAATTGATCCTTGAAGGTTCAAATTTTAAACGTGATTCAGAAGTCAAAAATTCACCTACATTTTTTGTAGTTTTAACTGCTTTACCAACCAAATCAATAGCATTCGATGCTGCATCACCAACTCCAAGTTTCTCCATAATAGGTATTCTATTAATCGTTCCACGTAACCCATACTTTATCATAAATGGTATTTTGCTAAATGTTTCACTAATTTGGCCAGTTATTTTCATCCTTGCCATAATTCTAAATTGATCAATACCTTGGTCAATTTTACCAATTACTGTCCCAATAACTGGAATACCTGAAAAAATCTTTACAAAACCACCATCATACATTCCAGCTATTGTCTGAGACATCATGCTACCACCTGACAAAGAAACAGCCAAGCTTTGAACAAAAGCACGCATTTGCCATATTAAAAACGATACTATCAGAAGACCAAATATCTCAGACCATACCAATAAATAGCCACTTTGTATGTTTTTTATAATATTATAATCATATTGCTTATCGAGTTCTTCCTGAGGTGTAGGTGCAATAGCATTACTTCCTATAATATTAGAAATTAAATAATCTATTAGAATATTCTTATCAATTTTCCCGCTATTTTTCTGTGAAATCAACATTGCTGAAAATTTATCTTTACTATCACTACTAATTGCTTTTTTACTTACTAAGTTAGTAAGTTCATTCTCTATAGAAGCTAATAACCTAGCTATTGAGTAATTACTTGTTGCAACAACTAACGAATTAATAAGCTGTGATAATCCTGCAAAAATACTATTTTCACCAACTATAACCCCACCAGCAACACCTTTGCTCTCAGTATCAGGATTAAAAAAAGGATAATCTATATATCGAAAATCTGTTGTTTTATAATCAGGAGGTACCCTAATAACTGATCCACCACCTGTAAATATATATCGTGAGCCACTACTAAAATTATAATGTTGTTCCTCATCTTTACTAACACTAGTTTGCGAACTTTCAGAAGAACGCGGAAATCCTATTATATATTTATCATATTTTTGACCAGGAGTCCAAGTAAAGTAGTGATTATCAAATATACATTTTCCTTCCTTGCCAAAGCATATTCTAAAAACTAACCATTCATTATAACAAGCTGTAAATCCAAAAATGCGATAATAATAATTCATAATCAATGCACCAAACATCGCAATTAAGGTAAACATTAATATTGATTGTAATGCAAAGCTTATACATTGAGTCAACCATCCATCAAAAAGACTTTTTAATTGAGAAAAAAGAATTCCTATAAATAAAATTGGCATTAACCCCACCAAAAATGTAATGCCAACAAATGCTGTCATGTAAATAACAAAGGCATACATACATAAAAAAATATAAAAAATTACAGAGATTATGATAATTATTACAAAAAATATAGAGACAAAATTTGCTAGAATTAATGCTCTAACCTTCACTGTCCAGACAACTTCAGAAAAAATCTTATCTCTAATCATTTCATCAATAAATGCAAATGGTGCATCTTCTCTATAACTTACTGAATAGCTATTAATAATCGCAATAATTTCATCTACACCTTTTAGGAAAAAAGCCAGTAAATGATTATAAAAAAAATCCCAACTATTAGGAGAAATTAATAATATTACTAATGATACTTTTAATATTCTTACAATTAAATCAGGAAAAGGGCTTTGTACCATCCCAAAAATATAAGCTAAAGCTGAAAACACCAAAAATAATGTTAACACACTAAAAACTAAGTTTTTAAAAACCTTATTATTGATTATCCTCTTAAATATTTGTTCTCCTGCTTTATCTAATTGTAATCTTACATTTTTACGTATACCTTCAAATATTGACCAAACTTTTGCTTTTTTAACACCACTAATAAAATTTATCTCATATCCACCTGCATTGTCATGATAGTAAGTATCCATTATTTTGGCATATATTTTCCATCCCTTCTCTAATTTTATTTTATTACATTGACTATCTAATATACCTTTATCATCAGATGAGTAACTTCCTACACCTCCAACATCTGATGCCTGATATCCTATATGAATTATTGGAGATATGGGATACTGCATAATAGCAAGATTTTCATTAGGATCTGGATCATAATCCCTCTTTAAAAGTAAAAATGCTCCATATCCATCCTTAAACCAGCAAGGAGCCCCATATGTTGCTGATAACTTATCTGTTTTCTTAATATCAAATGTTTCACACGTTATTGTACAACTACCACCAAAAAGTTTCTTTTCGATAGAATAATATGGGCCGCATATTCTATCAATAGGAGTAATCGTATTATATATTGGATCATCTTTATTAATCTCTGACATACCTATTGCTGTATTTTGTATAGGAGTAAATTTTTTATTATCTTTTTCCCATGCAGTCCACATACCTGATGTCTTTAATACAATCGTTTTACCATCTGTAACAAATCCTGTATCTTGCCATCTAACTACTTGCTCCCTATTTGCTCTAGATATTTTTTTACTTGAATAACCATTATTAGCTTTAAAATTTATATCATCGTTAGGAGAATAATAAGCAGAAACTGTAAGAGATTGATCAGAAAAATTATCAGCAGCAACACATCGACGTGCAGTTGCTTCATTAGTTGAACATGATGGCAATATTAAGCATAATAATATTAAATTTAAAACAATAAATTTAAAATTAATATTCAAAGTACTTATCATAAAATAATCAACCCTTTCAGTGTTAAGCCTTATCATCTTTATCAGTATCGGCTATAATCCCATTAACATCATCACTTCGTGATAAACTCTTTAATTCAACTTCATAATCATTAATTAATTCACTTAAATTATTATTATCTTCTTTGAATAATTCTTTCTTAATACTGCATTCATCATTGTTATTTATCGAATCACGCGTTATAACATCTCCGTTATCATCAATAGATCCTGTATTTTCACTTCCTACAGAATCTCTCCTTGTACCACTAGTTAATGTATCATCATCAGACTCTACAGAATCTCTCCTTGTACCACTAGTTAATACATCCTCATCAGATCCTACAGAATCTCTCCTTGTACCACTAGTTAATACATCCTCATCAGATGTAGAATCTTTATTCTTTGAATCACTTGTAGATTTATTATCATCATCTGGTGACGAAGATTTATCACCACTTTTACTTCTTATATCAAAATTTGCACCAACATTACTATTAACCATAGAACGAGCTGATCGAATAACATTTTGCGTTTCTTGATCTAACCCTACTATAGACAATAAAGACTGAGCAGCCCAATGAGCACTAGTACTAATTCCAGAAATACTACCAGAGATTGAATGTGCCATAGCTTCTGATAATCTTCCAAAAGTTCTCATAGCGTTTCCAATAATCACAAAAATTAACACTGAAACAAGCTCAAATGGAAGTCCCATAAATCCTATATTGCTTTTAGATTGATCTTCTCTTATTCTTTCATTAATAGATAAGTCATTAGAATAACCAACAGGCAACATAAAAGACAATAAACATAAATCTGTAGGAGCTTGATCATCTTCTACAGTAAATTTAATGCCATAAAAACACTTATTACATGCAGAAAAATCAGTAATTTTATATAAACTTGTTAACAATACTTGATTTAAAAACGCTAAAGCAGCAAATAAAATTATAGGTTGCAAAGAAAAGTTAACTAACATTTTTATCCAAGCATCAAAAAGAGTCTTAGTAAACTGAAATAAGAGAAAAGTAAAAAACAACGGAGCTAATGTAATTAAAAATGCAATAGCAACAATAGAAAATAAATACATTATCATTGCTTCGATGATGCATATAAAAAATGAAACACACGCCCATACAATACAAATGAATATCATCCATCCTACAGGACCAGCAACAATTAATGATAAAAATCTCAACCAAGTTTCACCTGTTAATAACACCCCCATCGTTGAATCAAGAAATTTAAATGAGCTATCTCCATCTAAATAACCATTAAATGCTCCTATAATATCTACAACACCTGTAATAAATAATGTAAAAAAATGCTCACTAAAAAATTCCCAACTATTCTGAGAAAATAATGCTAGAATCACAACCATTTTTGTTATTCTAATAACTAAATCATATTTAGTAATTCTTATTACACCTATAAGATAACCAAAAACTGAAAACATTATATATAATGTAATTAACGCCTGAACTGCTCCCCATAAAGATCCAGATTGTGTATGGTGACTATAAATATGCTGAATCGCTCCAAATTTATTCAGTTTTTTAGCATTTTGTATTGCTAAAGGTATATCATCAATATTATTACCATCCACACCATATAATATGTATAAAAGTGCTCCTTTGATTTTAGAAAATAAATTTGATAAATGTGGTTCCCATGTAGAAAAAAATAGTCTTACTGAATAATAATTATCTTCAAGATATTTTGGCTCGCGAAATTGATCATCATAAAAATCATCAATTTGTACACCTAAATAAACAGTTCCTGATTCTGGCGGATTATCAACGTTAATCTCATATATACCCTGAGTAATTGTTTTGTTCGTATCTAACTCAAAATGTTTTTCATTACCATAAGATAATCCAGGAAAGTATTTAGGAGGAGTATCTCCTATATACATAAATAATTTTTTGCCAGACTCAACAGTACATATTCTATTCCAAAATACTGTATAATTACCTATTGCCATATCAGCTAATGAGTTACGAGAAACCCACATATTAGCATGAAGATAGTAAGGTAGAATGGTATCTACTTTAATATTAGTATTTAATTTTAAGCTAGCATCTCTTATTTTAGTATCTTGAAACAATGATAAAGGTTGTGCATCTCCTGTAACTCTTACCTTTAATCCTTCAAGAATTTCATAGCTATCATTTATATCAAAATGACCTGTAGCACTATTTTCATCAAAATTACTTATAATATCTTCCTCAGTAGTAGGACATATAACTTTATCTTTAACTATCTTTACAAAAGACTTAACACAATCATCTGCCAACGAATCTGATAACTTACATATCATGTCACAATTACAATTAATATCATAACCTGTATAATTATTCATAATATTTATAATTGTTTGATAATCAGTATCATCAATAACAGAATTACCAGTACGCTCAGAAGATAATTTCATCAATCCATTATTAGTAGTAATTTTGTTAATCGCTTGATCATATTTTTTTACGTAATCATAATCATCAACTATTCCCATTGATGATTTGTCTTTGGATGAACTCTGGGAAAACACACTTTCATATGTATTATAATTTTTCATCATAAATTCATGATATTTCCCTTTTAAAAGATTACAGCTTTTTTTTAATTCACTTAATGGCGGTTTTTTAGTAGAAAAGGAACGTGCATCATATGCATATTTACTGATTATCCAATTTGGATATCGCTTTATCTTCATATTGTCACCATTTATGGTAGGGCTTAATTTATTACCAGATCCATTGTCAATATAAAAATTAGCATATTTATTACTATTACTTGCGTTTAATATTCTATTGTCTGAATATATTTTTATTGTTGTACCCTTTAAGCGTGGTATAGTAGTATTAATAACTTGACACTCGCCTTCAACTTTTATAAAATAAGGTTTTGATATTCCATTATTGCATATATCTTTAGCTAGAATGGGGGTTTTACATTCTTGATCTTGAAAAAATTCATCGTCAGAGTAATATATTATTTTTCTACTATCTAGCCATTCCTTGCTACATTCTTTAATTTCTATATCTGTGCTTCCTAAAGAAAATCTTAAATAATCACCTTCAGAAGTATTAATACTAGTTATTGCATTCGGTTGTGCTGTTTTGTATACCGAAAAATCAACTTTTTTTGCTTCATGTGTATCATAAGGACACAAATTTATTGTATTCATAACATTAAGTACAATTTTATCTGAAGCAGATACCTTTTTACCTGTATTCACCCAATAAGTAGCAGCGTTATGTCTGTCTGCACCCTTAGGTGGAACATAAACTTTTACTTCAATAGAGCTACTACTAAATCCTTGGCCTTTCTCTATACAATTTACTCCGCAACCAGTTAATAATAAAATTAATAATAATAATATTATTTTTTGCATAATAATTTTACCTATTAATTAAAGCTGGATGGAGGCTTTTCAGGTATCTGTATAGCTGAATTTGGTCTTTTAATATTTCTAGAAACTGGAGATAATTGTGAAAAAGCACCATCATCACGATTACCATCATTTCCTCTATTATACATTTCACGACTCATTTTATATCTATCTATATTCATACCGTATGTCCTACCTCCACCGAAAGAACTTAAAAAGCTTTCCGTTGCTACATCAGCCACTGACGATAAATTTGCAAATGATCCAAAAATAGAAGTACACATTTCACCAGCAATACTAATAAAACTCTTCATTGCATGTGAAAATATTACAAACATTATAATATTATTTAATGCAGATGGTATTCCTATAAACAATACACTATCATTATTTACAGCATCTCTAATATTTTCACTAAAACTAGATACTGGAGAAAATCCAATTGGTAATAAAAACTCAAGCAAACAAAAAGTTACTCCATGAGTCAACGTAACATTAAATACACATGCATCACAAACCTGAAAATTGAGCATGTTATATACAATACTATGTATTGCCTGTACTAATAATGCTAGAGAAGCAAATATTATAATAGGCTGCACAGAAGTTTGTAATAATGCTTTAATCCAAGCATCAAAAATTGCTTTAGTACGTCTAAACAAAATACAAATAATAAAAAAAGGTGCTATACATAATAATAAACCTATGCTTAAAATAGAAATTAAGTACGTAATAACTGATATCAATATACACCACATTAACGTAATTAATCCCCATAAGATTAAAAACACCGATAACCATCCCACTGGACCTGCAAATAACAATGAAAATATTTGCATCCACGTTTGACTAAATGCAAACCTATATAATAAACTATCTAAAAATTCAAAATCTCCACCTGCATTTCCTGTAAAAATTCTAATTAATTCGATAGGGGCATTAATAAATAAGTCAAATAAATGATCTTTAAAGAAGACCCAACTCTCAGGACGAAGTACATAAATTACTATACTTATTTTTATTACTGAAACTACAATATCAAATAATGAAAGCCTAGAAAATCCTATAAAGAAAAACAGAACACTTATTAATAAATATAATGTTAGTAATGCGTTTACTGTCTTTATAAATGAGCCATTACTAGTAATATTATCATATATAATTCGTATTGTACTATTAGCATTATGTTTATCAGTAGAATATAATGCCATATAAACCTGATCTTTTACCCAATTAATAACATACGAAATAATTTTTGGAATTGTCTTAGGAATAACAGCTTTAATTTCAAAATATCCAGTATTATTATGGTATCCATCACCATTATCCCTTACCGCATAATATAAATCTCCTGGTCGATCTATAGGAATATTAATAATATTACTATGCAGAAAATCTAATTTTGTACTACCCTGATCTCCAGGATAAATATTAGGTATATCTTTAGAGATAACATAATATAAACTATTTTCTATATGAGCACTGCAATCTTTGACAATTTTAAGATCATATGATCCCCCCAATTTTTTATTCTCTCCATTAAATTGATACTGATTATCTACTACCAAAGAAATTGTATTCAAGCTTTTCAATTTTGGTGTTAACATATCGTAATTGACATCATAAAAAATGATATCATCTACAAATTCGTAGCTATAATTAATTAGTAAATACTCTTTAATATTCGGAAATTTTGTAACAATTTTAGAGTCAAAATGCTTATTATTATGAATAACTTTACCATTTACCTTTAATTTTACAAGTGGCAAAACATCAAATCTACTAATATTATCTTGTACTGTATTAGACATTAAAGTAATAAAGTAGTACTTATTTACTATATCAGAAAATAAAGAATATATATTTCCACACATCTCATTAACAGAATATGCAGTATATATTTTTCTGTATTTATTAAATATCAATTTATAGTGTTCTTCTACAAAACTTTTAGCATCTCTCACTACTTTATTACCAATTCCATTGGATAAATTATTTAATCTTTCTATTTCTTTAGATATATTTTCTTTAGAAGCACATATATACCATAAATCATCTTTTAATAAACTATCATTGCGTGAATTATCACTACCTATTTTAATATTATCACTCATACCATCAAATATAGTATATACTGGATAATTATCTATCCAATATGGCAAAGCAACTCCTTGATCATTAACAGGATATAACATATTAGAAAATACCCCATTTTCTGCATTAACATTTACAGAATATTTTGTATCAATTCTTTTCTCTTTACATAATTCTTCATCGATAACACATATTTTGTCATCGCAACCACTTTCACATATTTCTTTTGTAATATCTCCAGCAATACTAGGTTTTAAGTAAAAATTAATTTTTTCCCCTCGCATTACATTATATGGAAAATCTATAGGTATAACAATTTCACTATTATTACTTTTATAATCAGGCACAACCTTTACATCAATAGAATTATCTTTACAAAAATCTAATCCAACATGACTAATCCTTAATTCAATATTAGATCCTTTAGTAAGAACAGCATCTGATTTTACCCATAAAATTGACTGCTTACTATCATCTTGTCTTAACTTCGTAGGAATGATAGTTTTGACAATATCAAAAAACACATCATTTTGCGATACACAACCATGATACCCGCATCCTGAAAGTAAAAAAATAAATATCAATACAGCAATTTTTAGCATAACACCAGCTCTTAATGCCTTATATACATAATAATAATTATTATACCTCTATGATATAACAAATTACTAATCACAATACTAAACTATTAGATTTTAAATAAATAATTTAATAAATACATTTAACTACTAATTTAATAATATTAATTAACACCATAAATAATACATATCTTACTTACCACCTGACACCTTATCCTCACCTTCTGACGGCACACCTTTCGCTCTTTGCTTTATAGCATTGCCAATTTTATTAAAAGCATTCATCTGAGCATTAGATGCCATGTTACTGATAGCTTTAATTGGAGCAGCAGCTTTACTTAACATCTCTTTTGGACTTGCAGAAGCACCAACAATTCCTGCTCTTGGATCTCCTGCAAGTTCTGCCGCAATATAAGATATAGATGATAAGAAATGGTAAAATAAAAATCCTACAAGCACAAACATTCCTATTTTAGTCCATATCATTTTTGTACTACCAAGAATATCCGGAGCATTAACATCCATACCAAAAACCAAAGGACGTGTAGTAAATTTCATACCAGATAATATACACGATAAATTAGTGTCATTTTTTTCTTCGCTACAAGCATCAGGATCTTGTAATTTGAAATTAATTTTATATAAATCTTGAACCTTAACATTATATCTTGTAAATTTTAGGTCTTCAAAATATAAGTTATCAAAAACAGTAAATACTAATGATAAAAATGCAAATAATATCACAGGATATAGTGTATACACCATTAATTGCCTTGCCCATCCATCAAAAAATCCCTTTGTTACTTGAAATAAAGTCATTGGAATCATTAAAGGAGAAATTAGTATTAAGATTGTTAACGCTATCAATGACAATAAAAATATATATATTGCCCATATTACAATAAATATTATCATCATAATTGCAAAAAATGCCATCACAGATATAATTATTTTTGCATTTATTAATGCTGCTACAATTAACATTCCTGCAGATAATAATAACGTTAAAACAAGACCAGTACCTGAACCACCATTAAGTTGACTGCCAAAATAAAACATCATTCTACAATCTAATCTATCCCATGGAACAAGATACTTAAAGTCATTAGGATACTCTGATTGATCATAATTACATATTGTAGGATTACCTCCAGCTTGTAATACAATATCTGATAATCCAATAGAAAGCTTCACTAATTCATTATAATAATGCGACATAGCATCGCTTTGAGTAAAATAAATTACAAGCGCAAATTTAATACATAACATATACAATTCAGCAGGACTTTGTAATCCACCTAAAGATGCCTTTATTGCAAATAAAATTAATGCTAATACCAATGCTGCCATTACTGCTTTTTTTAACTTATTCTGAGCAACTTTTAAAAATCCAACTTTAGTACTATTATTAGATACAACAGCATTACTAGATGCCATAGTGGTAGCACATCTTCCTAATAAGATATTATCCAATGATTCTTTAATACAATTCACAATTACAGATGTTACAGGAAATGGAGACTTAGATATAATACTAGCCCTACCACGACAAACATCTGCCATATAACAACTATAGCATCCTGAATTATCATACCCTATAATCTTTTTATCAGCATTAAATTTAGGTTTTGAAAACTCACACATTGGTGCTGGAGGAGAATTAGGACGCATATGACAACCAATTTCCACCTGTGGTATCAACGGCATACCTGAAGCTTTTACACCATAAACACAAATTTTATCATCTTTATCCATAGCTCTAAAAGTAATAGTATTTAATACTGCTTCTTCACCTGATTTTAATGTTGCACATTCGATACTAGACCCCATAATAAGTTTTGCTTTTTGTACTTCATAACTACCATAATCTAATTCTCTTAAATAAGCATGATTATTAAGTACTTTTAAATCATTAATAACATCACTTGAATTGAAATATCCTACTCCCAATCTACCAATTGGCAATCGATAACAAACTTCTATATAAGGAGAACTGGATACCCGATTTTTTGGCCAATAATATTTATCTATTTGTTTAAACTTCCTACTTGGACACATTGGTTCTTGTCTTAATCCCTCTTCTATACTCTTTCCTGGAGCAATACATTGTAAGTATTCGTCTCTAGTACGGAATTCTTTGTCACAATTAGTATTATATGATACTGGATGTCCATCAACTACAGGATCAGCACATTCCTTATATTTTCCAGGGCTCCCGTCAGCATCTCCTTCTTCAAATCTTAGTACCGGATGACGTACAAAACTCCAATTACAAACAAAATAGGACGTTTGAGATGCTAATGCAGTAACCATAGTTATAGTACTAACTCCAATTAATAGCTTTCCTGCAGAAAGCATTTTCGCACCAATAGCAGCTCCAATTCCTGTAGCCATTATTGATGCACCTGTAATTGATAACATTTTACCAACAATAACGCCACCAAGAACACCACTAAGAATAGAAGCTCCAGTAGCATATCCAGAATATTTTGAAATAGCGTGACTACCTCCACAATATGGATTGCTTGCCAATGTATCTCTATATATTACTTCTTTACTATCTGTCACATTAGCAACAGCATATTGACTTATAATGATTATCATCATTATATATAATCCAGTTAATTGCAAAATTTTAAACATTATTAACCTTCTTATACAAAATAGATGAATTTTTTAATAATGCATGCATTATTTCGTGATTTATTATATATGCTACTAATGTTATTCACACTCAAACCCAACATATTATCTTCTATGATCTTAAACATTTTTAACCTTCTCATAAAAAATAGGTAACCAAACATTAGGATCATCACCAACTTCTCGTATAATATCATGCAAAATTAATACAGTTTCTGCTCTTCCAGATAAAACACTAACTATATCTTCATATCCTTTTAAATTTATTCTTGCAACAACTGCACTAATCCCTTGCTTTACTAAAAAAAATCTTGTACTAGGATCTGTATGTTTTATTAATGTATATTCTCTTTCAGTTAGCATAAAAACATCTCTATAAGCACTTGTAGCTTTCAAATTCGGTAAAAAAATCTGAGTTGCTGTCTGCTGAACTAAAGTATCACTGATTGAACTTTTGCTTGCATCCTCTACACTCTGAGTAGCAAATATAACAAAGGTATTTAATTTTCTTAATACCTTCAACCAATCTTTAATCTTAGGAGCAAATACATCATTGTCAATTAAAGCCCATGCTTCATCTAAAATTATCATAGATGGAGTACCATCTAAAGAAATACTAATTCTATGAAATAAATACAAAAGCACTGGAGCAAGGGCAACCGGATCCTTCAATAAATTACCCATTTCAAATCCAAAAACTCTCGATTTAGTAAAATCTACTAAATCTTCAGAATTATCAAAAATTGCTGCATGAGAACCATCTGTATGCCACATTGATATACATCCTGATAAAGTGTCAGGACCTTCTAATCCCAAAAAAGGAATCAAATTCCTTAATATTCTATCTTCTTTTTTTAATCTAAAATTTCCTTCAATAGCATCATTAATGCGTTCCATATCTTCAGAAGTAAATTTATCAATAAATATAGAAACTAAAGATTTTATCCATTCCATTAAGAAAGTTCTATTATCTGGTGTATCATCCATTTGTAAAGGATTAAATCCTGTATGACTCCTTGGTTCTATTACTGAATATACTCCATTTAATGCTCTAATAAAAATTTCAGCACCGCGATCTTTATCAAAAAAGAAAATCCTCGGAGAAAATTTCATTGCTTGAGTACATAAAAAATTCATTAATACTGTTTTACCACCACCAGTAGGACCAATAATCGCAGTATGGCCAACATCACGAATATGAAAATTAAAGAAAAATGGAGTTCCAGAAGTTGTATCAAATACAGTAACTGCTTCTCCCCAATGATTATTAAACTTTTGACCAGTAGGATAATTATGTTGAGATGCAAACCCAGCCATATTTAACGTACTAATAACTGCCTTACGAACTACATATCCAAAATTACCAGGCAACTGCGCCCAAAATGCTGGTTCTAAATTTACTTTTTCCCTAACAGGATAGACACCACAATTTAATAATTCAGATTCTACTAACGAAAGCGCATTTTCAAGATTTTTTACATTTCTCTCTATACATAAAACTGTTAAATGATGTAATCCAAAAGCTATTCTTCCACTCATTGCATCATCTAAAGCCTGAGTGATTTCCATAACTTGAGACACCGCCTTATCTGCAGCTTGTATCATACGATTTTGTTGAATCTGCATTTTAGTAATTGCGCTTTGTCTATTTGTAAACTGAAAAGATTGCGTTATAATAAATTCGTAAGGTAATTGTAAAAATGCATCTAACATACCAGCTGAAGTAGTTTGACCATATTCTTTTAAGCTAATCAACCCTGCATATTTTGATTCATTATGCGTAACAATTTGTATTATTTTATGCCCAAAATATAACCTATGCATAGGCAAATATCTTGAAATATCAGTTGCTACAGCAGAAACATTGTTTATAGTACCACAATTTATAATCTGCAATAGAAATTCTGCTATTTCTGAAAATGCACCCATAGAATTTTCTCTTATGCCTAATACCTTGGGTAAATAATTACGCAAACTAGTTACAATTCTATTTGTAACTTCATCCAAATCCTCATAAATAGCACGTAAATCATGCTCCCAATTTTCTTGTGACCCACCTACTTTACCAAATTTTTGTAATAAATTGGATATAAATTCTGTCCCCTTCTTTCCAACTTCTCTAATTATTGTAATATACAAATCATTAGTAAAAGATTGTCTAGTAGAGTGCTTTTCTTTCCATTTTACATTAACATAATTGGCAAAACTATTAGAAAATTTACTTTTTGCAAATTCTTCTATAAACGCACTTTTTCTTCTTCTAATTATATGAAAATACAACCCAAAAGATGATGATGATATACTCCTTAGCATTTGATTACGAATCGAATTTTGAATTGATAAATCTTCATCATCAGCAGTTTCAAAAGCATAACCTGACAATTTGATCACTTTCAACATTGATCCATCTTTCATCATTAAGGTAGTATCATTCCAATACTCTAAGTAAGGAATAAAATTAGATGCGTGATACTCTCTTGATATAACTTTTTTTTTTCTTGTTGTTACTGCACCCAACTTCAACATTACATTACATCATAAGAATTTGCATTATGATAAAAACGATTAAGACACTTACTACATTTCTGCATTTTTATTATAAATAAATCCAGAAATAAAGGATCTTTTGCTGAGGCTAAATATCCTATACCATGTATACCAGGACCTAATATTAAAAGAACTCTAAAATCATTACTATACATAAATATCATGATACAAATCATAAAATTTAATATAGCAAATGTATAACTTACCCCGAAAAGCATTGTTGGTCTAGTTAATCCTTTAAACAATTGATCAGCTTTCACACCACCAGACATAAACATACCCTAACTTATAGCATCTACAATTCTTCTACCCTAACAAAAAAAAATTATCAAAACATTAATTTTTTAGACAATACTATATGCAATAATTAAAATATTACATATATTATTTACTTGGATAATTTTGTAACCTTTGCAAAGCAAACTCCCAATTAACAAGATTTTTTAAAAATACTTCTATATAATTTGCACGAACATTAAAATAATCTAAGTAATAAGCATGTTCCCACACATCCATAGTAATGAGCGGATATTGATTATCATATAATAATGGAGAATCAGCATTAGAAGTACTTATAACCTTTAATTTATCATCACTTATATCATATATTAGCCATGTCCAACCACTACCAAACTGACTTTGTCCACTTGCAGAAAAAATATTTATAAATTCTTCAATACTACCAAAATCAGCACTAATTTTATCTGCCAATTGTCCTTCTGGATTTCCTCCACCATTTTTTTTCATAGATTGCCAGTAAAAATCATGGTTCCATACCTGGCCGGCATTATTAAATATTGCTTTAGCACCATTATTATAAGAGCGCTTTATAATATTTTCTAAATCTACGTTTGATAAATCTTGAAATTCTGTACCTTGCACTAACTTATTCAAGTTATTTACATATCCTTTATGATGCTTATTATAGTGATAATCTAAAATTTTAGCGCTAATATATGGCTCTAAATTATCATAAGGCAATGGCATTAAGTTAAACATTGAAAATCCTCCTAAAAAACATTATGTGAATAATACATAAAAATTAAGTACATGTAATCATTACTAGTAATTTTACTATATAGACTACAATTTTAACTATATATCCTAAATTAAATATCAATGTTATTCACACAATAACAAAATATGAACATATAAGTAACATATCATATAATACTTAAACAATGGACAAAAATGTTAATACATTACAGAGTAAGTCATACTCTTACCACTAATTTATATTGTTCTCTTAAACACATTAACAAAAGTATTTACTAATTAAACCAGCAAACACAACAATAAAGATCACTATACTCAATTAGTCAACCCAATATTACATTGCTACTTTATTATTCATTATTAGGTAATACAAATATACTTAATTAACTATAAAATAACAACGTTATAAACATATTAGCTATAATTGTATATAATAACATTACATAAAACATATTATATTACTACATGCCTCCATTAACCATTATATAATTTACAGAATTACTTTTACGATATAGTATTTTATTAGTAATAAATCAATATTAATAGTATAAATACTATCTCTTAAAGTAATTTTATATAATACTGTAAAATAACGCACATACACACATATATTAAGTACTCAATCATGTCATTTAAAGCAATATATTTAGAAGTCCAATTATATGTTATTAGAGGTTTTTAAAGTTATATGTGTTAAATAATTACAGATTAAGAGACAGATCAAGAGATCTATTGCGTAGCAATTAGACTAAGTATTTATTTTTTTAAATTTTAAATTCTAATCATTTTGATATTTATCTTCTAATTTGACATCATTAAGGAGTTCCTTGAAGCTTATTATAATAGATTGACTATTATATTTCTTATTATTACTTTTTAATTATATTCCTGAACTTGTAAAGAGTAATATATTCATTACTATAAGGCATTGTTAATACAACATAATATTATATTATTAATGCTAAATAAATTATAAAAATTAAATTTTTAAAGATCTCTTTTAATGATATTTACATAAACATATACGTTAGAATATTGTGTTTTTTATTCAAAAGTAATGTAATAAAATACATAATTTATATTTAATATGAATTTGATTAAAAAAATTTACCGAAGATTGTCATATTTATATTTTTAATAATTAAGCTTTTTTAAGTAAAAAGTGTTTAACATATTTTTTTCTAAAGTGTATAGACTTATTATAATGATTATAGTTAAATGTAACTTTTTATTGAGACTTGTATAAATTCATTCTATTTACAGAATCTCATTATATAAAAAAAATACTAATAAAAACACGCTTATACTGAAAGTGCACTTAGCAGGACTTGAACCTGCGACTTTTACTTCCGGAAAGTAATGCTCTATCCACCTGAGCTATAAGTGCAAATGTTATATACTACTATCTATTCTCATTCTATTCTTTCTTAATTGTTCAAAATCTTCCTCAGCATGATAAGATGACCTAGTTAATGGGCTTGAAGCAACCATTGAGAATCCCTTAGCATAAGCCATATACTTATAATGATCAAATTCTTGAGGTGTAACATAACGATCTACCTTTATATGCTTTTCCGTGGGTTGTAAATACTGACCAATAGTAATAAAATCAACATTAGCTGCTCTGAGATCATCCATTACTTGATATACCTCTTCTTTTAACTCTCCTAATCCTACCATTAATCCAGATTTGGTAAATATCGTAGGATTTTTTTCTTTTATCATTTTGAGCAAATGTAAAGAGTGAAAATATCTAGCCCTAGGCCTAACTTTAGCATATAACCTGGGCACTGTCTCTATATTATGATTGTATACGTCAGGCAAAGATGAAGCAATAATATTTATTGCATGTGGTTTATTTAAAAAATCCGGAGTTAAAATTTCTATTGTAATATTACTATCTCTTTTCCTTATTTCATCTATACACTTAACAAAATGTTCAGCACCTCCATCAGGAAGATCATCTCTGTCAACAGATGTAATAACAATATGTTTAAGATTAAGCACACTAATAGCAGCAGCCAATCTTTCAGGTTCATGAATATCTAACTTATCAGGAATGCCTGTTGTAACATTACAGAATGCACATGCTCTAGTACATACGGATCCTAAAATCATAACTGTAGCATGACGTTTATTCCAACATTCACCAATATTTGGACAAGCAGCTTCCTCACATACTGTATTAAGTTTATAAAGTTTCATTAAATTACTAGTTCTATAAAAAACCTCACCTTGAGGCATTTTTACCTTTAACCAATCAGGTTTACTTTTCATGTATTTAACTGTTACATCGTAATAACAAATTAGCTAATATAACAATATTTGTCAATTATAATACCTTATCCCCATCATTACTCAAAGCATCATAATTTGTATAATGAACAATTTTTTTTAGTCAAAAGTTATATACATTAAAGTTTTTTCAAACAAATATATAATATCTTACAAAGATTTACGTTACAGTTGATCAACTTATTAATTAAATATATGGTTTTATCGGTTAGTGTAAATTTAATTTATACATTCGATTAACTTGAATGTAATGTACCTAGCTTAACATAATCAAAAAACATTAATAGTGCCAATTATTAACAGTAAAAATATAAACAGATATGTAATAACATAAAGTAAACAATATTAAGCTAATATGTACAATACGCAAATAGATAGCACTGCAGCTAAATTACTAATGTATCCAAATATTGTATAATCAACCAATGACCTATAAACCATAGGAAAAATTTATTAACAACTTATTTATAGACATCTATCTATAGCTATTATTACTTCTTTCTAAAGAAAGATAATAATGCAAATATTTGCATTATACATTAAAATTAATTTATAAAGAAAAAATTAAATTTTTTAATATCACATCACAACTACATTTTTTTGATTCGCTTGTATTTGTACACAATCAATTCTTACTTCCTCTAATAAACTACAGCATGTACAACCATGCATATGTGCGCTGCTAGTATGATTTACATCCTTATTATTATTATAATTTACATGATATTTATTCATATCATAAAGATAATTATTATGCACAATATAATCACTATGCAAAATATTACACGATACCTTATTATCATAAATATTGTGTGATGCCTTTGCTATTTTTACATCACCTAAAGGATGATTCAAGTAAAGCATGTCAGCTATTGTTTGTAATTTTATTGCAAAAAAATCCAATACTTGTTTTATAAATTTTTGCACAGTAATTTCTTGAAATTGCAACACATTTTCACTATGTAAAGAATGATTTAAAAAATAATCATTTTTTTTATAAGATATTACATTAATCTTTCCTATATAAACTCCTGGTATATCATTGTTAATAATAGAAATATTTGATATACTATATTCATAATGGTTATCACTTGCATGACTTACTTTTTCACGATTATGAACATTACTTTTTTCATTTCTTGAAATATGATCTTGAGAAAAATTTTTATCTTCTTTATCGTATATTAGTTGTTTTTGTACATCAATAGCAAGATTAGAAATACTAGAAATTAATAAAAATTTTAAAAAAGTATCTGCATTTAGTCCAGATTTTAATCCTATCATATGAATTTGACGTAATAATAATAATCTTTCTTGTATTAACTTATGTAATGCAGGATTTAATTCTTTATCTAATTCTAATTCTAATTCTCTAATTTGCTGTTCCAATAATTGTTTGATATTAATTGCATTCCCTTGGAGCAAACACTTTTTCAAAAAAGAAATCATGGATTCTATAAAGCTTTGTTTTTTTTTAAATCTAAAAAATTCTATGTTATTTACATTTACATTATCAATCTCAAGATAAAATTCCTCTAAAAAATCCAATATTTTTTGTATTATAGATTTTTTAACTTGCTGCTCTTGATCTACAATAAGCTCTTCTAATTTTAAATTCTGGTCATTTTGATACTTATCTTCTGGTTTTACATCATTTTCATGTTCTTGAAATACAAACTTATTTTTTTCTTGTGCAAGTTCTTTAATTTTCTTTTCAAGTTCTGAAATACATTCTTGCAGTTGTAAATCTTCTAATCTAATTTTACCTAATGCTTTATAACTATCATTATTTTCATCGTTATTAGGTTGTAAATTCTTTAACATCATTTCATCTAAAAATTTAAAATCACTCTCTTTAGTGTTACTATTGATTTCTATATTCTTAATCATTAGCTTATACTCAATAATTAACTAGTTATAATAAAGACAATAAATTTATAAATATAGTAAATTAAAAGTTATGTTATATTAAAAAATTTAATACATAAACTTTATATTAAATGTATCCCATATCCCTATATTAATTATGGTAAGCTAATAATAGAATGCATAATTAACTATAAATTATAATTTTATTAAAAAATTGTTATTTATCATATATCGATATAACTTGTAATACTTATTAATAGTAAAAAAAATGTTTTACTAATTCATATTAACTTATAAGAACTTACAAGATTCTCTTTTTATAAACATTTAAATACTAATATTAAATAGGTTAAAAATTTCTTATATTAACTCTATAAGATATAGCTTAAGTTTACTTTTATAGCAAAGCAAATTATAGAATTTTTATATAAATAATTTTTAAATTTATTACATTAATACTTTTTACAATAAAAATTGTACATAATACTAAAATAATACAAGCTTCTTGTATAAATTACTAATTGAACACCTATAATAAATAGTCATTAACATTGAAATATATGAGAATATTTCTGTATCAGATAACAACTAATATATCACAAAATTTTTTTAATCAAATTCATATTAAATATAAATTATGTATTTTAT